>JBJMQN010000101.1:0-5189 GCA_045802665.1 Myxococcaceae bacterium
AGGATCACCGCGGGAAACGGACCCTTTCCCTTCGGCACGCTCAGCACTGCGGGGAGCGCGGGGGTCCCGATGGTCAACTCCCGTTCGGTGAACGAGTCCGGATGCACATACGACGGTGCGCTCCACGTCACGGCCGTCTCTAACGGGCGAATGAAAAATCCCGCGATCTTCCCGTCCGCATCGACCGCGACGCGCAGGTTCACCTTCGACTTCTCGAACGTCGCAGGCAGATCCACCGTCTTCAACGCACCGACTTGAGAGACCTTCGCGGGCGAGTCGACGCTGTGGAATTTTCCGAGCTGCTGTTCGATCTGCGGCCATAGCGCGCCCTGCTTCGAGGGCGGCATCGCCTCCGACATCTTCGCGTCGAGCATTTTCGACACGGACGCCATTCGCTGCCCGGCCAGATCGCCGACGAACTGCCGAGCGACCTTCTCCGCCGCCGCGTCATCCATCGGGCCCGCCGCGACCAGCGTCATCAGTGCCAAGGACCACATTCAAGACCTCCAGAAAGTCGGTCCGCTTCATGCGGCGGCTGTCCCCCGCTGTCGAGCTTGTTTGAATGTTCGCGGCCGCCGCTCTCGCGCTCGCGGGGTGTGAGCCCGGGCGCGCCCGTTGCGCAAACGTGCGGTGAGAGGCGCGGCGAGCTCTGAAGGTGCCTACGCGACCTTCCCCAGCTCGACCGCCTCGCGTCCGCACGCCCGCCGGAACACGCAGCGGCTGCAGTTGTGGAGCGACTCGGTCATGGGGAACTTGTCCTGCTCCTTCGGCTGGTTCGATCCCGCGTCCTGAAGGAGCTGGCGCATCTTCTCCACCGACGTCCGGAAGTGGCCGCGGAACTTCTCCAGCGACTCCGGCGTGACGTGGACCAGCTGCTCGACGCCGTCGTTCAGATACACGAGCGACGTCTGCACCTTCTGCGCATCCAGGTTGTACCGGCTGGACAGATACAGCGCATACCCGAGCACCTGATCGTCGTACCCCTCGCGCGCCTTCCCCGTCTTCCAATCCACGACGACCGGCGTCCCCGCATCGTTGAAGTACGCGAAGTCCGGCACCGCGAAGACCTTCACGCCATCCAGCTGAAAGATGGACCGGTCGAAGTCCGTCTCGTCGACCTCCAGCCACTGATCTCGCGGCAGATTCTTCGCGAGCGGCACCCAGCGCGACTGGAAGAACCAGCTCAGGGCCTGCTTCACGTTCTCCCAGTTCTGCTTCCACGCGTCGGGAGGGACGGGCTCGTTGTATTCGTGCTCGATGAGGCCGTTGAACTGCTTGCGGAGCCGTTCGCTCCAGTAGATCTTGTTCCGCGACAGCCGGAAGTCCTGCTGCATCTGGCGGTGCGCGCGTTCGATGAAGACGTTGCCGTCCACGTCGCGCTTCCGCTGCAGATGGAGGAGCGCCTCGCGGATGGTCTCGTGCACCACCGAGCCGGCCCACGTGTAGCGGTTGTGCAGCTTCTTCAGCACATAGAGCGAGCGAGCAGTCTCCGGCGCCTCCCTGTCCCACCCGCCCCAGCTGGCGTAGTAGTAGAGGTAGTACGCCCGGAGGCACTCAGAGAGCTTCTCGTGGCGGCTTTTGGACCAGGAGAAGTCGTTTGTCAGGACGCGGGCCATGGGCTTGAGCGGCGACTCTATTTCACGGGTCCGACATCGCCGGAAAGCCCCGGGTTTCCGAGCCCCGCTGCTTCAATGGTTCGACCGATCGAAGCGCGATCTGCCCTGGCGGCGGACGAAGGATCCGTACGCTGTCTGGCTCTCCGAGGTGATGCTCCAGCAGACGCAGGTCGTGACCGTCATCCCCTACTGGGAGAAGTTCCTCGCGAAGTTTCCCCGGGTGGAGGACCTCGCCGCCGCGCCGTTGGAGGACGTGCTGCAGCTGTGGAGCGGGCTCGGGTACTACTCGCGCGCCAGAAACCTGCATCGCGCGGCACAGGCCATCGTCGCGCTGGGTGGATTTCCCAAGACCGCTGAAGCACTGCGCGAGCTGCCGGGCTTCGGTCCGTACACCTCAGGTGCGGTGGCGTCGATCGCGTTCGATGAGCCAGCGCCGATCGTCGACGGGAACGTGGCGCGCGTCTTTTCGCGGCTGTTCGTCGTGGAAGGCGCGCCGGGCGAGAAGGAACGCGAGAAGAAGCTCTGGGCGCTCGCGGGAGAGCATGTTCAGGGAGAGCGACCCGGCGATTTCAATCAGGCGCTGATGGAGCTGGGCGCGCTGGTGTGCCGTGCCGACAACCCGACCTGCCTGCTCTGTCCCGTGCGCGAAGAGTGCGGAGCGCTGAAAGCCGGCCGCGTGAATGAGCTGCCTCCGCCGCGCGTGCGAGCTGCTCGAAAACTTCTCAACCTCGCGGTGGCGGTGTGGGAACGCGACGGTGAGCTGCTCTTCGTCCGGCGCGAAGAGAAGGGATTGTTCGGAGGGCTCTGGGAGCTGCCTACGGTGGAGTATCCCGTCCGGGATGCGGAGCTCCCTGAACGTTTCGAAAGCGCGCTCGGCACGAAGGTGAAGCTCGCGGAGAGTCTTGGCGTCGTTCGGCGCACGCTGACCCATCGGGATCTCGAGCTGCACCTGTTCCGGGTGACCGGCCGCGGAGCTCCGAAAGCTGTGCAGGTGAAATGGGTGCGACCGGAGAAGCTCTCCGAGCTCGGCATCAGCACGGCGATGGCGGAAGCGGTGAAGCACGCTCGGTCGCGCCAGGCGGTTTCGCCCAGAAGCAGTTGATCGAGCGCCCAAATCAGTTGTCGCCGGGTGCGCATTCGGCGCTCGCTCGTGTTCGCCGCAGAATGGAGCGCGCATCTTCCGATCCTGAGTGCGCGTTCGCGGCGATATCTCCGCCGGTCGAACCCGTCGCACCTCTGGAGGAATGCATGGCGAAGTCGACGTCGAAGCAGTCGCAGCCGAACGGAAGCCAGCCTCAGTTCAGCACCCCCTCGCAGCCGCAGCGGAACACCTTCATCGATCGCGCGCAGACAGAACAGCGCGCCTACGAGCTCTTCCTTGCGCGAGGATCGCAGCACGGCCACGACGTCGAGGACTGGCTCCAGGCCGAGCGCGAAGTCCGCACCGGCCGGCAGTAACCGAAGCCGACGCGCCGGTTCATTGAACGCGTTTCAGTGAACCGGCCCGCGTTCAGTTCGAGAGCTTCTGGAAAACCTCTTCCAGCTTGTTCTTGGACAGCGCGCCGACGTGCTGGCCGACGACCTTCCCCGACTTGAAGAGCAGAATCGTCGGAGCAGATCGCACGCCGTACGCCTGCGCGGTTTCGATGTTGTCGTCCATCCCGATCTTCACGACCTTCACCTTGCCCGTGTAGCGAGCGGCGAGCTCGTGGACGATCGGATCCATCGCCTTACACGGCGCACACCACGTCGCCCCGAAGTCCACCAGCACCGGCTGATTCGCCTCGAGGACTTCCTTCTTGAACTGCGAATCGCTGATGTCGAAGACGTTTTCCATGGCGGGCTCCCGGCGAGTGCGGACGTTCTGATGCCTCAGCCGGGATCTTGTTTCACCCGCTCGATGGGTTCAATCACTTCAGGCGTTCGCGCGCGGCGATTCTTCGCTCAAGGCGCGGCGGAACAGGCCTTGCGCTTCCTTCACCTCGTCGAAGATGCGCTCGGCGTCCATCACGCTGCGCATCGCGAGGCCGCACGCGGGGGTCAAGAGCACCTGCGAGAGGACGCGGCTGAACGGGCGAGACGCAGGGAGCGTGGCGCGCAGCGACGCCTCCACTGAATCCGCCAGCTCCTGCACGCGGTACGTCGATGCGACATCGGTGGGAACGATGCCCAGCGAGAGCGTCGCCTCCGTCTCGAGGAAGCGAAGGAACTTCTTCCGATCTTCGAGCAGCGCATCCAGCGACAGCCGCGCATCCACCGACAGGATGTTGAGCCCGAGGTCGAGCAGGTGCCCCCACTCGGTGTTGCTGCAGCAGTGAAGGCCGACGAGCGCGCCCTCCTTCTGCAGCCCCGCGATGAGGAGCTTCAATTCCTGCAGCACGATGAGATGCCGGGCGTTCCGCGGATCCAGCGCGTACAGCCCCGGCTCATCGAGGAAAACGATCGGCGTGGCGTTCACGCGCCTCAGCGCCTTCACCATCGCGGTACAGCGCGCGAGGAGCAGGCGGAAGATCTGCTGATCCAGCTCCGCGTGCTCGGAGACCGGCTCGCCGTTGCTCGTCTTCGCCACCCAGCGCACCGTCGCCGGCCCCGCGATCTGCGTCTTGCACAGCGCGAGCTTGCGGTTCTCGGCTTCCCAGAGGAACGGCCGCCACGCTCGGCAGGAGGAGATGGACGGCTCGAACGCGGTGAGCTCACCGGACTTGAGCGCGCCCTCCAGTTTCTTCTCGTACGCGGACTTCTCGCGCTCCCAGGTTGGGAGATCCACGGTGCAGAGGCCGTCCGTGTCGAACGACAGCCCGGGCAGTCCATCCAGCGCCGCCGGGATCATGAACTCCGCCGGATCCTGCCTCGGGAGCTGGGGAAGAAACGGGATGTCGACCTGCAGCGCCATCTGCAGCGCGAGCTCGAGCTGTGTGTGCGGCAGGCTCCCGATGCCCGTCGTGCCGCACGGAGGGAGCAGCTGGATGGCGTGACGGAGGGTAGGAGCGCTCATTCGCGGTGGACTCTAGGTGACCGAGAAATAGAAGGCGCTCGGATGGTGAAGCGCGATGGCGGAAACGGACGCTTCGGGTTCCATCATGCAGCCGTCGGTGAGCTGCACGCCGATCTCCTCGGGCTTGAGCGCGCTGAACAGCAGCGCCTGATCCTCGAGCCGCGGGCACGCCGGATACCCGAACGAGTAGCGCTTGCCCTGATACTCGGCGCGGAACCGCTCCAGCATCGTGAGGTCCGGGCGATCCGGGAAACCCCACATGCTGCGCAGCTGGCTGTGGAGCAGCTCGGCGTAGGCCTCCGCCGTCTCCAGCGCCAGCGCCTGGATCCCGTGCATCTTGAGGAAGTCGCCTTCGGCCTTGAAGCGTTCGGCGTGCTCGCGGATTCCGGCGCCGGCGGTGACGACGAACATCGCCACGTTGTCGGTGGGCTTGCCGTCGATCAACGGCGCCACGAAGTCGGCCAGGCACACGCCTCCCTCGCGCTGCTGCCGCGGGAAGGTGAACTCCGTGACGGGGGTGCCGGAGCTTTCGAACAGCAGGATGCGATTCCCGTCGCTCCCCGCGCGGAAGAACTGGA
>JBJMQN010000102.1:0-6305 GCA_045802665.1 Myxococcaceae bacterium
GAACCAGAAGCTGACCGACAGCCACGAGCTCGCCGCCTGATATGCGGACGCCATGGACCTGACCGCGCGGTCGCGCTCGCGCCGCATCGCTGAGGTGTTGGTGCTCTGGGGCGCGTGGGTCGGGCTTGGCTTTGGTTTGAAGCTGGATCCCAACAGCTACCTGTTGCTCGGGATCCCGCTGGCTGAGGCGGGGCTGCCTGTCCATCGCGCTCAGCCGATGATCATGTCCTCGCGTTCCATCCGCCCTTCGGCGAAGCGCGTGAGGTTGAACCGGGTGAAGAGCTCATCCGAGTTGCCTCTGAGCATCCACTCCGCCATCCGCTCCGCGACGGCCGGGGCCATCATGAAGCCGTGGCCGACGAAGCCGGACATCTGGAGGAAGTTCGAGAAGCCGGGCGTGTGGCCAAGGATCGGCGAGTGGTCCGGCGTGACGTCGTAGCAGCCCGCCCACTGCCTCAGGATCTTGATCTTCCCGACGATGGGCATCTGCTCGGTCAGCGCTTGCGAGTACCGGGAGAGGAACCGCAGCGTCGATCCCATGTTCAGCCCGGGCGGCTCCTTCGGATCTCCCATGCCGCCCACGATCTCTCCGCGCATGGACTGCGAGAAGTAGAGGCCCGAGTCCAGCACCGAGACCAGCGGCCCCAGGAACGGCTTCAGCGGCTCGGAGGAACAGATCTCGTGGCGGAAGGGCTTGTTCGGCAGCTCCACGCCGGCGAGCTTCGCCACCTGCGGGCTCCACGCGCCGGAGGCGAGCACCACCTGATCACACGCGATGTCGCCGCGATCGGTGACGACCTTCTGGATCCGCCCCTGGCTCACCTCGAAGCCCTTCACCGTCGTGAAGGTCTCCACGCGCACGCCTTTCTTCTCCGCGGCCTGCGCGTAGCCCCAGAGGAACGGCCACGGAAAAATGACGCCATCGTCCGGGTTCCAGGCGCAGGCGATCACGCCCTTCATCGTGAGCTGGGGGACGAGCTCGCGCCCCGCATCCGGCCCGAGGATCTCGGTGCGCACGCCGTGTTTGTTGTGCAGGTGCGCGCCCTTCTCCAGCCGCTGCGCCACCTGCCGGCTCCGAGCGAGGAACAGGTAGCCGCCCTGGCGCAGCCACACGTTGATCCCCATCTCGCGGGCGAAGCCCTTCATCAGATCGATGGACCGCTTCGCGAGCTCGATGAGCGAGGTCGTGCCCCACTGCATCCGCACGCCGCCGCCGTTTCTCCCCGACGCGCCGCCGCACAGGTAGCTCTTGTCGATCACGACGACGTCGGACTCGCCGCGCTGCGCGAGGTTGTGCGCCAGCGCGAGCCCCATGATCCCGCCGCCGATGATCACGACCTTCGCCTTGTTCTTGATCGGCGCGTCTGGCCGCAGCGCATGGTGGGAGAGGTTCAAGGACGACGGCACCCCTCCGACCGGCGGCTTCTCGACATCCACCGGCACCGAGCCCAGAAGGGACATCTCCGTCGGGTAGAGCGGGGTGCGCGGGGTGAACGGCAGCACGCCTTCGGTCTTCGCCTTGCCGCTCTGATTCAGGATCTGCGCGCACGCGGACAGGCACTGCTTGCCCTGGCAGATGCCGGTGCCGAAGCCCGTGTAGCGCTTGATGGACTCGATGTCGTGGAAGCCCTTGTCGATCGCGTGTTGGACGTCATCCGTCGTCACGTCCTCGCACGGGCAGACCAGCGCCTTGCTCACGAGAGGCTCCTCGCCACGGCGTCCGCCACCTTCCGCCCGGAGTCGAACGCGGCCTTCGCGCTCGTAGCGCCCGCGACGTCGCCTGCCACGAAGAGATCCTTCGTCTGCGTCTGGCCGCTGCCATCCGCCTCAACCACGAAAGTCCCGAAGCGCGGATCGAATGCGACCTTCGCCCCGCCTTGCCGAGCGAGCTCGAACGCAGGAGAGGGCGGCACCACCAGCGCGATGCCGTCGCAGGAGATCTTCTTGATGGCACCGGCAGTCTTGATCGTCACGCCGGTCACCTGACCGCGGCCGTGCGCCTTCAGCACCTCGCCCTCAGCGAGATCCAGCGTCACCGCCACGCGCGCGGACGCCTTCTCGATGAGCTGCACCATGGGAGCCAGCTCCGGGCCACGGCCGATCACCGCCAGCTTCCGTCCCGGAACGAGCCCGTGCCGCCGGATGAGCTGACTCACCATCCGCCCGGAGAAGACGCCCGGCAGATCGTTGTTCTCGAACGGCAACAGCTCCGGATGTCCGCCCACCGCGATCACGAACCGGTCCGCGTAGACCTTCAAGAGCCGTGGCTCGACGGCGAGCTGGACCACCGCGAAGTAGCGTCCGTGCTCGTCGTCGAACAGACCGATCACGGTGGAGTGGAGCCGTACGCTCTGATTGCCGAGCAGATCCGGCGTACCCGGCGCATCCGGCTCGGGCGCGCCTTCGATGAGCCGGCCGCCGAGGTACGCCTCGCGCTCGAAGAGCTGGAACGAAACGCCGCGCGACGAGAGCTCGAAGGCGAGCGCGCTCCCCGCCGCGCCGCCGCCCGCAATCGCGACCTTCGTCTGCAGCGTGATCGCCGGGAGCCGCTCGGGAGCCGGTGCGTCGGGAAGTTTTCCCAGGCCGGCCAGATGCCGCGCGACTTTCGCCATCACCTGCTCGGCGACGGGGACGCCGGCGAACATCTCGTGGTGATCGAGCCCGCGGGGAAACAGAAAATCGATCGCGGAGAACACGTCGTGCTTCGCGGACGGATAGCTGTTCTGCCGCTCCAGCTTCATGCCCGGCCGCGCCGCGGTCTGACAGGTGTACTGGTTCGGCACGCCGTCCACGCGCATCAGGCAGTGGCTGCAGGCGCCCTCGAAGCAGAACGGCGCGCGGGGCCGGTGGTACTTCACCGAGCGCGCGAACACCATCTCGCCGGCGGCGAGCAGGCTGCATGCGACGGGCTCGCCCTCGAAGGCGGGGACCGACTCGCCCTCCAGATCCACGGTGATGGCCTGGCCCCTGGGGAGCTCGGTGGGGATGCGGTTCATTGGCGCGGCAGACCTAGAAGGTGATGTGCCGGCCCTTCTGCCTGCGCGTGTAGATGGAGATCGTCGCGGTCACTTCGCCGACGCCCATGTTGCCGGAGTCCCCGATGCCCGAGTTGCCGAACTCCTCCCACTCGAGCGCGCTGTCCGTCCCGTCGTTCTCCTTCAGCATCCCGCCCAGCGTCTTTCGGCCCTTCTGGATCTTCCGGTCGTCGCGCGTCCACACCGACACCGCGAGATCGTGCGGGTTCTTGAAGAGGCTGAACTTCACGAAGTCGTCGAAGGACTTCATCTCCATCGTCACCAGGATCGGCATGAAGAACTCTTCGGTGGCGAGGTGCAGCTCCGTCACGCCCTTACCGTCCCAGTTCACCGAGACCGTGCTGTCCGGCTGGATGCGCATCATCAGCGGCTTGCACGCCTCCGAATGCTCGCCGTAGGCGCCGTCCGCCTTGCTGCCCTCGCGGAGCACGGTGATGCCCTTCGTCTTCTTCCCGGCCTCGGAGATGTCGAGCAGCGTCTGCGCCTTGTGCACCATCAGCGGCGACAGCACCTTCTCCTCCGTGGTCTCGCGCGGGTCGATCGCCTTCCAGCTGGACCACTCCTCCAGCATGTACTTCTCCAACTTCTCCAACGTCGCTGCGGAGCCGCTCACGCCATGCAGCGAGGTGCACTTGTGCGATCCGAAGCCCAGCTTCGCGTAAGAGAGCCGCACGGCGATCTTCTTGAGCTCCTCGTCGTTGTAGCCGTCGTCCACCCACGCCCAGTTGCAGCCGCCGCCTTCGAAGCGGAGCCGGCCGAGGCCGCGCCCCTCCTGAATCTTCTTCGCGGTCCCTGACGAGCCGGTGAGGCAAACGACCGCCACCCGCTTGTCCGTCGCGAGCCCGGCGATGCCAGAGCCGAAGCCCTCCAGCTTGTGGATCTGCCGCGGATCCGCGCCGGCGGCGATCAGCATCCGGATCATCGTCGTGTTGGAGAGCGCCGCGAACGGGTGGCCCTTGAACACGTACGGCACGCCCGCCATGTACGCGCCGATGAGGTGAATCCCCGGGATGCCCCAGATGAAGTTCATCGGCGTGATGATCGCGCTGACGCCCGCGGGCAGATACGGGTTGCGCCAGTAGACGTGACCGGGCTGCAGAGGCTCCAGCAGCTCGCCCTTCACCGCGGCCTCGAAGCTCCCGCCAATGTGATCCGCGCTGCGCTTCGCCTCGAAGAAGTCCTTCTGCGCTTCCAGCCGCGTCTTCGGGATCTGCTGGCGGATCTCCCGCATGCAGTCTTCCGAGAAGTAGTCCATCAGCCGAGCGAAGTTGTTGATCACGAACTTGCGGTACGTGGTGACTTCCTCGCTCCACGCGAGCGACTTCCAGTACGCGTCCGCCGCCGAGATCGCGTCCTCCACGTCCTCGGGCGTAGAGGCCGGAACCTCCATCAGGCTGATGCGCCGGTCCGCGTGGGATTTCAGCGTCGCGAATTCGCCTTTGGACGGGACCTTCCAGTCGCCGTTGATGAAGTTCAGCACCCGCGTCGGCTTGTCGGACGGCGTCTGCGCGTACCTGTTGCCGTGACAGAACAGGTACGGCTTGAGCGTCTCCATCTCCTTGTCGGTGAGGAGGTTGGAGAAGAGGTTGTAGGCCTTGCGCCGGTCGCCGTAGAGCGCCGCGACCGGATCCTTGCCGAGCTGACCGCGCTCGACGAACGCCTGGATGTCTTTGGAGAGAGCGGGAAAGTTCGCGATGTCCACGAGGAGATCTCCGAGAGAGGCGGCGCCTATAACAACGGGCCCACGCTGGGTAAAGGAATGGCGGCAATGCGGCCGCCGCACGGCGTCTGCCGGCGGATTCGTCAGCTCGGCCGGCGCGCGATCAGCGCCCAGATGCGGTGCGGCACCGAGAGCGGATCCTGAAACCGCGCGCCGAGCTCGGAGGCCAGCCGGGCATCGAACTCCGCGACGCGATCTCTGGGGAGGCGGGCGCCGATCGCAGCGCTCGCTCGGACCCGCCCGCGCCACGCCTCCTGCGAGTAGGGGAGCGCGACATCGAAGCTGAACGTCTCGATCCGCTCGAACCGGGCCACGTCCTTTAGCCAGTACGGATAGACGCCCACGCCAAACCCGAGCTCAGCGGCGGGCCAGCCGTTGCCGCCGGCGAGCTCTTCGAACAGCGCCTCGGTGAGCTCCACGCAGTTCCCCGGCAGCGAGAGCCAGTCCATGTGCGCGATCACCAGCGAGCCGCCCGGCACGAGCAACCGCATCGCCTCAGCCGCGGCGCGAGCGCGATCGAACCAGTGCCAACACTGCCCGGCGGTGACGAGGTCGAATGATCGATCGGGCACGCCCGTCTCTTCCGCGCGGCCCACGCGGTACTCCGCCGGCAGTCCCACCGAGAGCGCCCGCGCCTGCTCCAGCATGGGCTCCGCGGGATCGAGCCCGAGGACGTTGAGGCCTCTCCGCGCGAGACCTCGGGCGATGGTCCCCGTGCCGGTGCCGAGGTCCAGCGCTCGCTGTCCTGCTCGCGCCACGCCCAGCGTGAAGAGTCGGTCGAAGAGCGCATCTGGAAAGCCGTGGCGATACTTCGCGTAGTCGTCCGCTGTTCGTCCGAAGTCCACCGACATGATCGACTGACCATACGCGCGGCGAGCACCGCGCTGCCTGCTCGGGGGAAGACCATGTGAACCGCTCTATTCAGGACAAAACGGTAAGGATAGAAACCACCGCTCGGGATCCACGAAGGCAGCCTCGCGCCAACGAGATCCACACGGGGAGCAGCATGAGCCGTTGGATCGGGCCGGAGGCAGCGCCGGCCCTTCAGGATTTCTGGGCGGTCTACGAACCGAACGCGGCGCGGCTGCAGCAGCTGACGCGGAAGGTCGCGGAGCGCCATCCTGAGTTCGGGCCGCTCATGCGCGCGCGGGCCGGACAGCCGACGGAATCCAGCGATCGCGGCACGGAGCTGCTCCGCCGCGCCATCGCTGGCGACTGGGAGGCGTACGAAGCGCACCTGCGCGAGCAGGGCCGCGGCTACGCGAAGCTCGGCATCAGCTACGCGGGCTGGTTCGACCTGATGGGAGAATTTCAGCGCGAGCTGACCGAACGGTGCATCGAAGCGTACGTGAAGGAGCCGGCGCGGCTTTCGCGCGCGTTGGGCGTGCTGCAGACGTTCATGAACCGGCTGATGGGCGTGCTCGGCCAGGAGTTCCTCGAGGCGAAGGAGCGGCTTCTTCTGGAGCAGCGGCTCATCTCCGAGGAGTACGCGAAGGAGACGGCCGCGTCCGAGGCTCGCTATCGGCTGCTGTTCGAAAACAGTCCCATTC
>JBJMQN010000103.1:0-4651 GCA_045802665.1 Myxococcaceae bacterium
ACAGCGCGCGGTCCATGATCGCCCGAGAGAGATCGTTGGAGAAGCCGCCGTCCGAGTAGAGCTCCGCGTCGAGCCCGAGCAGGCGCCCTTCGTTGTCGAAGCCCGCCTCGTACTTCGTCCAGAACGGGTGGCGCTTTCCGGTCTGCGCCATGTCCTGATCGCGGTTGAGCCACACCTTCACCGGCCGCTTCGTGCGATGAGCGGCGAGCGATGCAAGCGCTGCGAAATGCGCCGCCTGCGTCTCTTTTCCGCCGAAGCCGCCGCCCATGCGCGGGACTTCGACGACGACCTGGCTGCGGCCCCACCCGAGGACCTCGGTGACGATCGCCTGAACCTCAGACGGATGCTGCGTGGAGCAGTACAGCTTGAGCGCGTCTCCCTCTTCCGGCACCGCGAGCGTGACCTGCGTCTCCAGATAGAAGTGGTCCTGTCCGCCGTTGCTGACCGAGCCGGAGATCCTCACTGGCGCCGCGGCGATCGCGGCTTTGGAATCGCCCCGCGCGATGGTGTGCGGTTGGGAGAGGAACGACTTCTTCGAGATCGCGTCCTGGATGGAGAGGATGGGCTCGAGGACCTCGTACTCGACCTCGATCGCGGCGGCGGCCTTGCGGCACTCCGCGTAGCTCTCGCCGACGATCAGCGCGACGGACTGGCCGTGGAAGTGGACCTCGCCGGAGCTGAGGAGCTCTTCGTCGTGAACGACCGTGCCGACGTTGTTGTGGCCGGGGATGTCCTTCGCGAGGAACACGCCGTGGACGCCGGGAGCGGAGCGGGCCTTCGCCGCGTCGATGCGCTTGATGCGGGCGTGGGCGTGCGGGCTCGTCAGCACCCAACCGAAGAGCGTGCCCGGCGGATGCGGAAGATCGTCGACGTAGAGCGCTTCGCCGGAGGTGTGGCGGAGGCCGCTCTCGTGCTGCGCCGGCTTGTGGAGCGGCGTCTGGGTGCGCGCGCTCTTGTTGGGGTTCTGTTCGTGGGAGGTGGGCTGGATGGCCATGGCGTCAGGCCTCCGCGGCGCCGACCTGAGCGGTGGCGGTGTGAGGATGAGGGAGCCGCGGAATGGGCGACTTCGCGGTCTCTTCGAAGAAGCCGATCAAAAGATTTCGTGCGAGCAGCGCGCGGTACTTCGCCGAGCCGCGATGATCCGACAGAGGCGAGAAGTCCTCCGCGAGCCTGGGCAGCGCTGCTTCGATGCTCTGGCGAGTGAGGGGCTGTCCGAGGAGCGCGGCTTCGGTCTTCTTCGCCCGAGCGGGAGTCGCCGCCATGCCGCCGTACGCGAGCCGGATCTCGGAGACTTTTCCCGCGCCGTCGACGAGCACGAAGAACCCGGCGGCGACCGCGCTGATGTCCAGCTCGCGCCGCTTGCTCACCTTGTACGAACTTGCGCGAGCCCCGAGCGGAATGGACGGAACCTCCACCCACCCCAGCACCTCGCCCTTCTCCAGCGCGGTCTTGCGGTAGCTCACGAAGAACTGGTCAGCGGGGATGCGCCGTTCGCCCTTGCGCGAGACGGCCACGCACGTCGCGCCCAGGGAAATCATCACCGGCGGCAGATCGCCGATCGGGGAGGCGTTGCAGAGGTTTCCGCCGACGGTGCCGCGGTTCTTGATCTGCCGCGCGCCGAAGTAGCGGAGCATGCGTTCCACCGGCGTGAGCTTTCCGCGCGAGTAGTCCTCGAGATCGGTGAGTGAAACCGACGCGCCGATCCGGTGACCGCCCGCGATGGGCTCGAGCTTCCGAAGCTCCGGAATAGCCTCCAGCGACACGAGCAGCTCCGGCTCCGCGTAGCGCTTGGTGACCTCCAGCGAGAGGTCCGTGCCGCCCACCACGAAGCGCGCGGCGGGGTTCTCGTCGAGCACGTCGAACAGCTCGCTCAGCGTCGCGGGCGTGAAGAACTTCTGCGGACCCGCCTGATAGGAGAGCTGCATCGGCTCGTTGGAGCTCGCGACGAGGTTTCGGCTGAAGCGATCCGCGGGCCGCATCCCGGCGACGCGCTGGGTGGCCTCGCGAATGGGACGGTACCCCGTGCAGCGGCAGAGGTTGCCGCACATCGCGGCGTCCAGCTTCCACGGCTCGTCGAAGTCGGCGCGATACGCGGACTCGAACATCGCCATCACGACGCCGGGAGTGCAGTAGCCGCACTGGCTGCCGAGCTCCTCCGCCAGCGCCTTCTGCACCGGGTGGTACTCCGCGCCGTCCTTCAATCCTTCGACCGTGTAGACGCGCTTGCCCTGCACCATCGGGAGCAGAACGAGGCAGGAGTTCACGGAGCGGTACACCGCCTGCCCCGCAGCGTCCGTCTCCGCGACCGCGACCGTGCACGCACCGCAGTCGCCCTCCGCGCAGCCTTCCTTGGTGCCGGTCAGGTGGGCGTTGTCGCGCAAAAAGCGAAGCAGCGTGGTCGTGGGCGAGACGCCGGACAGCTCGACCCAGCGGTCGTTCAGGCAGAAGCGGAGACGGTCCATGGAGAGGCGGCTGACTCTAGAGCAGTCCGCGGGTCCATTTAAGGCCGTTCAGCGGGGGGCAGAGAGGCAGGCGGGCGGTGGGGTGCCGGGCCGTCACCCCCTCAGTTTCCTGTCTCCCCGAGCGGCTTGACCGCGCGATCTCCCGCGCCCCAGCCGAAGGTCTCGTCATCGCTGCCGCCCGTGTTGCCGCCCTTCTCCGCCTTGTTGGCGAGGTCGAGCAGCTTCTTCTTCGCGCCCACGGTCGTCTTCGGCTTCTCGATGCCGGTGATCGCGGACGGCAGCTGGGACGTGTCCACCGTGATGCCGGGCGCGCTCACGTTGGTGTCGCCGGTGAGCGCATCCGCCGCGGCGCCGAAGGTCTCGAGGGTTCCCTTCACGGGCGAGACGGCGGCGCCGACGATTCCCACCGCGGCGAACGCCGGGAGGATCCGGAAGAGGACGAGCTTGATCATCGCCCCTCCGCTCGTTCGGCGGCGAAGGCCTCGATCCGGCTGGACAGCGCGAGGTCGGACGCGATCGCGGAGAGGAAGGCCTGCTTGTTGAGGGCGAGGATGAGAGAGCCGGCCATCGCTCGGACCGTGGCGGTTCTGGGAACGTCTCGGAGCAGCGCGACTTCACCGAAGTGATCGCCGGGGCCCAGCGTCGCGACCGTCTGGCCTTCGGGATCGAGCACCTCCAGCGACCCCTCGCTCACGAGGAAGAAGTCGTCGCCGCGATCTCCGAGCTGAATCACCACGTCGCCGCGCTGCACCCGTCGCGGCTGAAGCTTGAGCGCCAGCGCGGAGAGCCGTTCGGTCGGGATCGAGCCGAAGAACGTGCTGCGCTTGAGCGCCGCCGCGGCGCGGAGAACGGCGGAGATCTGCTCGTCTTTGAGTCCCGCTCGCGCACGGTCGAAGGCTTCACGGGAGAGCGCGAGGACGACGGTGTTCGTCACGGCCCGAACGGTCGCCGTTCGATGGCCGCCTTCGAGCAGCGCGGTTTCACCGAAACAGTCGCCCGCGTTGAGGCGCGCGATCTGGCGCCGCAGCCCGCTGTCCGCTTCGTGCTCGACGGCGACCTCACCCGAAAGAATCGCGAAGAACCGGTCGCCCAGCTCTCCCTGCACCACGATCGCGTGACCGGGTTCGTAGTGGAGCTCTTCGCCTGCCTTGGTGAGCGATGAGACCTCGTCTGGCGCGAGGCGCGCGAACAGCGGGATGTGCGCGAGATCCGTCTGCTCGGTCTTCGTGACCTTGCTGCCCGGAGCGGCGGACTGCGGCGGACGGAGCGAGAGGAACGCCCGGAACACCGTGACGATCAGCATCACGAATGACGCGATCATCAGCAGCGCGACGAACACCGCGCCCGCCAGGCAGAGCACCTTCGCCACACCGACCGAGTCGATGCTCTCCGCCAGAAGCCTCAGAATCGCGACGCGCCCTCGGACGAGCAGCAATCGAATCACCAGCCCGAGCCATGCGAGCGAAAGCAACGCGCTGAAGATCAGCGAGCCTTCACCCTCGAACGTGTGGCTCGTGGTGAAGCGCTTCAGGATCCGCCTGTCGAGATAGGCGCGCGCGTGCTCGCGGAGATCCACTTTCCCCGCGATGGTCGCGAGCAGCTTTCCGGCGGACGTGGGCGCGAACGGACAGAGATCGCACAGGACAGCCATCGCCGCCCCGAACGCGAGGCCTTGCGAGAGCTTCTGGGCGATGACGAACGCCACCGCGCCGCCGACGATCGCGAAAAGGTGCACGCGCGCTCTGCGCGGCCGATCCAGCAACACCAGCCCATCCGCGTCAGGACCGATGAAGATCGCGCCGAAGGTCGCGCCGATCTCGAAGTGGCTTGGACGTTCTCCGAAAGGAACGAGGGCCGCGGACTGGAAGAATCGTCGCAGACTGAGCCCGAGCACGGCGCCGGGATACGCGAGCAGCACATCCCACGCGCTCAGCTCGGGATCGGCCCGCGGACGGAGCAGGATCAGCGCCGCGATCGAACCGAGGACGACGAGAACGGACAGGATCGCGGTTCCCGGAATGCGCGGATGAGCGAGCTCCACCGTCGCGCGCGCCATCCAGGAGCGCTTGCGCCGGGTCACCGGAATGGGGCCAGCGCTGGTGTCCAGAAGCCCGGCGGTGGCGAGCGACTTCAGCAGATCATCCTGCGCGGCGAACGGCACGAAGCGGTGCTCGGCGTAGTGCGCGTCC
>JBJMQN010000104.1:0-4310 GCA_045802665.1 Myxococcaceae bacterium
CATTCGCCGCGACGTGGGACAGGCCGTGACGATCGTCTCGCCACCGGGAGCGACTCTCTCCGCCTGACGCCGCGAGACCTCCACCGTCGTCTCCAGCGACGTGCGAGGCAGAAGCCCACCGCCGCCCGAGCAGCCTGCGTGCGCTTTCGTCTCGTTCGCCTCTTTGAAACCGGTTGCCGCGGCGTGGAGCAGCGCTCTCGGGGGATCGTACTGGCCCAGCCCTCGACCTAAGTGACACGCGTCCTGATACGCGACGGATTCCTCGAGCCGCGGAAGCTCCGGTGCGTGCTCCAACCTCTGCGCGAGGACCTCGTAGACCGTGAGGATTCTGCTCGTCGGGTTCACGCCGAAGCGCGGATAGACGACCTTCAGCGTGTACGCGCAGCCCGGATCCAGGATCACGACTTCGGGATACGCGGCGAGGGAGGCGGCGAACTTGTGCGCGTGCGCCTCGAACGCTTCATTCGCGCCAGCGGCGTAGAGCGGATAGCCGCAGCACTTCGCGCCCTGCTTGCACACGCTGAACGGCGCGCCCAACGCGCGGCCGACCTCCACTGCGTCCTCGACGAGATCCGGCCGCTTCACGAGCGAGCTGCAGCCCGGGAACAGCGCGTACCTCGCCGGCCCCTCAGACGGATAGCGCGTCACGTATTCGGTGAGCTCTTTTCCGAACGGGTTGCCCCAGGTGATGAACGTCTCGACGGTGGTCTGCACACCTTTGGGCGCGAGGTTCTTGTCCAGCGCCTCGCCTCGAGCGGAAAAGAGCGCGAAGCCGACCTCGTTCTCGTGCGAGCAGCTCGTCCGGCAGCGCATGCAGCCTGTGCAGCTGAACATCGCCTTCGCGCCGGCTTCGTCGATCTCTCGCGCGCCGGTGGTGACGAGGTGCGCCTCCGTCATCATCCCCCACGTGCTCTGCGCCTCGTTCTTCGTGGCGTCCGCGGTGGGGCACGCGAAGCGGCACGCCTTGGGGCAGTAGGCGCAGTACGCGTAGCTCTGCCGATGCTGGCTCGGGATGTCGTTCACAGCAGACCTTTCATGACGCCGTCCGGATCCACCGAAGCAGCGATCGCATCCAGCAGCGGCGAGCTCACCGCGCCACCGAGCGCGGTTCCAACCTTCGAAGCTTTCACGATCGCGCCGCCGACGCAGAGACGAAACGCGACCACGGCCGATCCCTGTTCCAACCCGCTCCGAAGCTCGTCCCAGGTTGCGAGCGATTCGATCGGCGCTCCCCTGCCCTCGCTTGCCTGCGTGGGCGATGCGGGGCGGCCATGTTCTTTGAGCGCGCGGCGGCCGACGGTGGCGAGATCGCGTTCAATGGATTCCGCGTTGCCGAGCAGCTGGATCGTGCAGACGAAGCGTTCCGCTCGGCGGTCCATCGCGGCCGAGGCGATCACGACGCCATCCTGCATCGACGAGATGAGCGCGGCGGTCAGCGCTCCGGCGGTGGGAAAGCTGAAGACCGCTCGCTGATGAGCACCGGGCCTGGGTTGGAGCTTCAGGCGCGCGCCGACGATCACGCCGAAACGCCGCCGGCCGCCGAGGTGGAGCGCATCCAGCTCCGGCCCGGTCGCGCTCTTCGGGGCGGCTCGCGATTCGGTGACCAGCGCGTCCGGCGTCACGACGCGGAGCGAAGCCGAGAGCGGTTCGAGACGGCCGCCGGGGATCGCTCGGAGGCCGGCGTAGGGTCCTTCGAGGAACTCTCCGACTGAGAGCGCCATCGCGCCGGGCGAGAGCGGCCCCAGCGAGAGGCCCACCTTGTTCGCCGCTTCCTCCACCGCGTTCAGCTTCACGCCCGCGCCCACCTGAACGAGCTGACTCTCCTCGTCGAACCGGCCGAGCTGTTCGAGGCGCCGCAGCGACAGACGGATCTTCCGGTCGGCTGACCTGAGCGTGGTGATGACGCGCTGGACGTCGTGATCGCTGATCGGCTCGGCGACGAGCTCGGAGCCGTCCTCGCGCACGTGCACGCCAGGCATTTCCTCGAGACGTTTTCGCAGGGCGATCACAGGGACAACTTCCCCGGATTCATGATCCCGTCTGGATCGAACGCACGCTTGAGCGCCACGAGCGCCCGACGGCCATCGCCCAGCGTGTCCTTCAGCGCCGCGGACTTGAGCGCACCGATGCCGTGGTGATGGCTGAGGGAGGCGCCCGCGCTCAGAGCGGCGGTGAGGGCATGACGCCAGAGCTCCGCGTAGCGCGCCTCATCATCCGAGCCGCTGGACGCGACCAGCGTGAACTGCAGCGAGCAGCCATCGAGATACGCATGCGGCAGATGGCACGTCACGAACGCGAGCGGCGAGACCGCTGCGCGCACGCGTTCATAGACGTCCAGCGCCTTGTCCCAGCTGCAGCTCACTTCCATCGTGTCCGTGAACGCGCCGCTGTCGACCAGCTTCGCGACGGTGAAGAGCGGATCGAAGCGATGCTCGAACCAATGGAGCGAGGCGCCTTCCCCCTCGTCCTCGCCGCGCAGCCGTTCGCAGATCGTTCGGGCCTCTTTGAGCTCCCCGTCCGTTCGATGACGTTCGCCTTCGAAGACGAGCAGCAGCAGCGATTCGCGGAACAGGTGCGCCGCGCGATTCAGGAGTGACGGGCGTCCGACCGTGAGCGGAGAGAGCTTCCGCATCAGCGCCGGGAGGAGATCTGCGTCGACAGGATTGCGGAGCGACGGCGCGCGCGCCGGTCCGTTCTCTTTCGATCGGCGGACGACGGCGGTGTCGAACGGATCGTAGAGGCGCGCGGCGGCGGGACGGAGGCCAGCTCGGAGAAGCTCGCGAAGGGCAATCACGCCCTGCTCCACGGACTTGAAGCGGAACGCTCGGAACAGGCGCTGCTCCGGATACGGCTGCACGCGGAGCGTCGCCTCGGTGAACGTGCAGAGCGTGCCCTCGGAGCCCATGAACAGCGCGGCGAGATCCGGTCCTTCGTGCGGCCGCCGCGGCGTGGTGAACCGTTCGCCCGTCCCCGTCACGCCGGAGAGCGAGACGACGAGATCTTCGATTTTTCCGTAGCGCGTGGCGAAGAAGCCCGCCGACCGCGACGCGAGCCAGCCGCCGACCGTGGAGCTGCGGATGAAAATCGGCATGTGTCCGAGGGTGAAGCCCTCCGCGTTGAGCTTGCGTTCGAGCACCTCGCCGAACACGCCCGCCTGCACCGTGACCTCGCGGCGCACGCGATCGATGGCGCTGATCGCCTCGAGCCGTTTGCAGTCCACCGCGATGCCGCCATTGAGCGCCCACGTCCCGCCGACGACGCCCGACCCGCCGCCGAACGGAATCACCGGCACCTTCCGCGCCCGAGCGGCCCGGATGAGCTGCACCAGCTCCTCCTCGTTCTTCGGCCACGCGACGAGGTCAGGAGGAGGCGGGATTTTTCCCTGACGGATTCGAAGCAGCCCCAGCGTCCAGTTGTCGCGCGAATACGCGAGCCGATCCTGATCGCTCGCCGACGTGCGGCACTGAAGTTCTGGGAGCAGCGTCATCGCCGCAGGTGAAGGCGGCGGCAGCGAGGACGCGGGGAACGACGGAATCAAAGCGCGGCGGAATGTGGCATCCGCAATGGAGCGCGGGCAAGCGTCGCGAAGGGCGAAAAAACGACGCCAACTCTCAGCATCTCCGCAGGATGCGTGAGACGCGCGAGCAGGTGGACTCTTTGGCGCGTCGTCATCGCCTCTTCTTCCGCGCCCGCGTCGCTGACTTGTCGCCGCCCTTCCGCTCGGCCAGCACTTGCGCGTCACTCTTCGCGCGCACCTCCGCCTTGAGCTTGTGGAACGACGCCTGGCGATCCGCGTCCAGCTCGCCGCGGTCCACCGCCGCTCGGACCGCGCAGCCGGGCTCGTCCTCGTGCGCGCAGTCGTTGAACCTGCAGCGCTGAGAAAGCTCCTCGATGTCCGCGAACGCCGCGTCGACGCCCTCGCCCGAATCCCACAGACCCATCTCGCGCATGCCCGGTGTGTCGATGAGCAACGCGCCGGATGGAATCTTCACGAGGTGCCGGTGCGTCGTCGTGTGCCGCCCGTGGCCGAGGTCGTCCACCTCTCCCACCGTCAGCTCTTCGGTGCCGAGCCACCGGTTGATGAGGGTGCTCTTGCCCACGCCGGACGAGCCGATCAACGCGACCGTGATGCCGGGACGAAGCTCCGCATCGAGCGCGTCGAGGCCCTCACCGGTTCGAACGCTCACCGCGTGGATCGTGAGCTTGGGCGCGATGGTCCGGACCTCCGCGATCGCCGTGTCCGCGGACGCGACAAGATCTGCTTTCGTGAGGACGAGCACCGGCTGGGCGCCGCTCTCGAGCACGGTCGC
>JBJMQN010000105.1:0-4967 GCA_045802665.1 Myxococcaceae bacterium
ACCCCGATGAAGGGGATGGAGTTGAGCCACGAGATCTTCTCGTTCGGGACTCGTTCAGAGAGGGGGAAGTCGGTCACGGGCGGGATTCCTGAAAACGGTGCACCGGAAAATGGTGCCGCCGCATCCCGAATGAACACCTCGACATGTCATCGCTATGTCAGCGCGGCGTTTTTTCGCAGCGCGTTGAGAAGCGCCGTGAAAGCCGGGTGACCATGCAGCGATGTCAGGTCGGAGTCAGATGAGGCGTACTCAGCGTCCCGGAAGCCAAGCTCCATCGCTCGTTGCAGGAGCCTGATGGCTGCTTCCTTGTCTCCCGCCCGGGCGAACGCGCACGCCACGTCGTACGCCGTGTTCGCGGACGGCCGCTCGTCCAGCCCCTTGAGGCCCACCTCCGCCGCCTGCTGGAACTCGCCTCGGATGAAGAGCAGCCGTTCGGCGCAGCGGTACGCGGTCGCCATCTCCACGCCGTGGATCCGGCGCGCGTCCGAATCGCGGCCTGCTCGGATCAGGGAGCCTGCCCACTCGTGCAGGATCGTGGGGTCCTGCGTCTCGCGGTAGGCGAGCTCCCACAAAGGCAGCGCCCGCCCCTCATCGCCGATCAGCGAGAACGCCGCGCCCAGCGCCTGCGGCTCCACCTTCTGCCCCTGCACCTGGGAGAAGTGGTCGAGCGCAATCCGTCCCTCTCCCGCCTTCACCGCGATCCAGCCGAGCATGTAGTGGAAGCGCGCTCGGAGCGCCGGCGTCATGTCCAGCGAGAGCGCCTTCTCACCGAGGTCCTTCGCGCGGTCCAACCGGCCGGCCTGGTATTCGTCGACGGCCTGTTTGTACGCGAGCTCGGACGGGTGATTGGGCTGAGCGGGCAGCTCGCCGCGCATGTAGCGCTGGATGTTGGTGATGGTCCCGATCGCGAAGAGGATGACGAGGAACGCGTTCCACGGATCCAGCCCGAGCAGGCTGATCATGATCAGCGCGAGCACCCCCAGCGTGAACAACGAGATGAGCTGCGCGTAGAGAAATCCGGGTCGCCCGAACACGCGCTGCAGCACCGACGAGACGATCTGGCCGCCATCGAGCGGATAGATCGGCGCCAGGTTGAACACCGCCCACACGAGGTTCATCGCCACGAACGTCGCGGCCACCGAGTCCGCGAACGTGCCGTCGGGGATCGCCCACGTCACGAAGATGCCGACAAGCCCGAGCAGCATCCCGAACAGCGGACCGGCGATGGTCAGCGTGACGCTCTTCAGCCACGGGACCGTCTCGTTCGCGTTGGTGCGGGTGACGCCGCCCATGAAGCGCAGCTCCACGTCGGGCTTGTAGCCGAAGGCAAGTGAGACCACGGCGTGGCCGAGCTCGTGGAAGAGCACCGAGACGACGCCCATCACGACGAAGATCGCCGCCCAGATCATCACGGCCTGATCGTGCTGCGCGCTCTTGTGGTTCTCGATCGCGGCGGGAATCCAGCCGCCGTGCCCGACTGGCGGCCATCCGAGCCCCAGCACCGCGAGGAACAGCACGTGCGAGAAATGAACCTGAACCGGAATCCGGCCCAGGCGGAACTTGATCATGCGGAAGACCTTAGCGGCGAACGGCTTCGCGCGCTGCTCATCCGATGGCCAGATTGAAGGCAGCAGGAGGAGTGAACATGAAGACCAGAATCTGGGGCGCGCTCGTACTCGTCTCGAGCAGCCTCGCGTTCGGCGCCGTGGAAGGCGTCGCGGTCTACCCGTCAAAGGGCCAGAGCGCACAGAAGCAGGCGAAGGATGATCAGGCGTGCAAGGACTGGTCGACGCAGCAGACCGGGGTCGATCCGCAGGCGGTCGCTGCACCGAACAAGACGCAGTCCAACGCAGGCAGCAGCGCGGCGCGCGGCGGACTCATCGGCGCCGGCGTGGGCATCATCACCGGCAATCCACTGGCGGGAGCGGCGGTCGGCGCAGGGACCGGCGCGGCGGTGGGTCACAACCGGCGGAGGACGCAGCAGAGCGACTCCGTGAAGCAGCAGCTCGCGAGCTTCGACGCGTCCTACAGCGCCTGCATGTCGGGCAAGGGCTACACGACGAAGGCGACTCAGTAGCCAGGGTGGATCTCGTTGGCGCATCCGTTATAGGGCTGCGTCAGCGATGCGGAAGATTGGCCCCTACGAGCTGAAGAACCCGTGGATCCTCGCGCCGATGGCGGGCGTGAGCGAGATGCCGTTCCGGACGATGGCGTTCCGGATGGGCGCCGCGCTCTGCCCCACCGAGCTCGTCTCCGCTCAGGGCCTCATGCGAGCGAACCAGCGCACCATCCGCTACCTCCGCCACGACAAGGACATCGAGCAGCCCTACAGCCTGCAGGTCTTCGGCGGCGAGCCGGAGGTGATGGCGAAGGCGTCGCTCGTGGGCAAGGAGTGGGGCGCGCAGATCATCGACATCAACATGGGCTGCCCGGTGAAGAAGGTCACCAAGACCGGCGCCGGCAGCGCGCTGATGTGCGATCCCATCCGCGCCGCGGACATCGTCCGGCAGATTCACGTGGCGACCGGGTTGCCCGTCACCGCGAAGATCCGCACCGGCTGGGATCACAACAACAAGAACTACCTCCAGATGGCCGCCGAGCTGCAGAAGGGCGGCGCCGTGGCGGTGGCGATGCACGGCCGCACGCGTTCGCAGGGCTACTCGGGCAAGGCGGACTGGAGCGCGATCAAAGATCTCAAGGCGCACTTCCCCGAGCTCGCCATCATCGGCAACGGAGACGTGAAGACTGTCGCGGACGCGCACCGGATGCTGGAAGAGACCGGCTGCGACTTCGTGATGATCGGCCGCGGCGCGCTCGGCAATCCGTGGATCTTCCGCCAGCTCGAGGGCGGCGCGGCGCCTGACAACGCGGAGCGCTGCAGCACGGTGCTGGATCACTTCCGCAGACACGTGGAGTTCGTGGGCGAAGAGCTCGCGGCGGTCCGCGCGTTCCGAAAGCACCTCGCCTGGTACGCGCACGGGCTCCGCGGCGCTTCAGCGTTCCGGAACGAAGTGAACCAGCTCGACACGGCGGCTCAGGTGGAGTTCTCGGTGCGGAAGTTCTTCGCGCAGGCGGAGACGGATGTGACCTCTGCCGAGGACTACGACATCGACTACCGGACCGCGCTCGGTTAGTTGGCTGCGGACAAAGTCACCAGCGGAGTTCGCGGCACCTGCGGCAAATCTCCGCAACAACCCCACTGGAACCCTATGGATTCGGGCACTTCCAGAGGGCCCGGTGCGTGCAGTGAGCTCCCCCGAGCGCGGCACAAGGCTGCTGCTCCATACGCATACACTTCGAAAAGGGAGCAACGAACATGAAGAAGATCATTGTGATGGGCCTGCTGGCGCTTTCCACTGGTGCATTTGCGGCCGACGCGGCTGCGAAGACCGAGAAGCCGGCGACCGAGAAGAAGGTCTCCAAGAAGTCCACCAAGAAGACCGAGATGAAGACGGACGGCGCCGCGACCGACAAGAAGGAAGAGAAGAAGGACGACGCCGCGAAGACGGACGACGGCAAGGGCGGCTCGGGCTCCGAGACGTCGATCGGCAAGAAGAAGGGCCACGCTGACGCGGGCATGTAGTCCTTAGACGTTCTTGCGAAGCACGGCGGCCGCGCGGATCGAAAAGATCCTGCGCGGCCTTCGTGTTTTTACGCGCACCACGACTGAACCACCGAGTGCAGCGCGTCGAGCCCGGCGTGAAATCCGTCGACCGGAATCCGCTCGTTGTCGCCATGGTACATGTCCGTGAACACGACCTTCGGCTCCTCGGGGAAGACGACCGGGGCGAAGCCGTACCAGGTGGTGCCGAGCTTCGCGAACGGGCCCGCATCGGTGAAGCCCGGGATCATCAGCGGCACCGGGATGCCCTTCGGATCCATCTTCTTCACCGCGTCGACCAGGTGCCGGTACATCTCCGTGTCGTCGCTCATCACGATGGGCGGCATCTCGTTGATGAGCTCCAGCTTCACGTGGTCGCCGACGACTTCCTGCACCTCGCGCATCAGGTCCTGCGCCGTCTGACCCGGGACCGTCCGCCCATCCAGCTCTGCCTCCGCGCTGGAGGGAATCACGTTCGTCTTCATCCCCGCGTGCACGACGGTGGGTGACACCGTGTTGCGGATGAGCGCGCTCAGCGCCCGCCGCGGTCCTGCGTCCGGGATCATCTTCAGCACGCGAGAGGTGAGCAGCGGATTGAGCAGCTGCGGCAGCATCACGTTGCCGGGGAAAGGCTGCACGGACGCGAACGCCTTGAGCAGCTTTCGCGCGGGCTCATTCGCGTGCATCGGCAGCGCGTTCGGCGTGAGCTTCGCGAGCGCCTCCGACATGCGAAGCACCGCGTTGTCCTCGCGCGGCATCGAGCCGTGGCCGGGCGTTCCTTCCACCTTCACCTTCACCCACGCCATGCCCTTCTGCGCGATCTGGATCGGGTACAGCCGGCTGCCGCGCATCTCCTGCGTGTAGCCGCCGATCTCGCCGAGCGTGTACTCCGCTCGAACGAGCTCCGGATGATCCGCGACGAGGAAGTGGCTGCCCAGATGGCATCCCGCCTCTTCGTCCGCAACGCCCGCGAAGATGAGGTCGCGCTTCAACTTCACCCCCGAGCGCTTGAGCAGCTTGAGCGTCATCACGCTCATCGCCGCCATGTGCTTCATATCGATCGCGCCGCGCGCGTAGATCCACCCCTCGTCGATCACCGCCGCGAATGGAGGATGCTTCCAGCGCGAGGGCTCCGCCGCGACGACGTCGAGGTGACCTGTGAGCAGGAGCGGCGGCTTCTCGCCCGTGCCTTTCAGCCGGCAGACGACAGAGGTCCGGTCCTTCGCTTTCTCGAGCAGCTGCGGCTCGAGGCCATCTTTGCGGAGCGACTCAGCGAGGTACTCGGCCGCCGCGCGCTCCAGCCCCGGGGGATTGGTGGTGTCGATTCGCAGCAGCCCCAAAAAGAGCTGCAGCGCTTCCTCGCGGA
>JBJMQN010000106.1:0-3014 GCA_045802665.1 Myxococcaceae bacterium
ACGGTGTGAGGACGGTCGCGATTTCTCCTGACGGGAAGACGCTCGCCTCGGGTGGCTGGGACAAGACGGTGAGGCTGTGGGACCTGGACTCCGCGAAGCTCCGCGCGACGCTGAATGGACACGAAGGCTACGTGGCGCGCGTGGCGTTCGATCCTTCAGGCACGCTGCTGGCGAGCGCGGCGTGGGATGGCACCGTGATCATCTGGGATGTCGCGACTCAGCGGCAGCTCGTGCGGATGGATGCGAACGACTCGAAGATCAACGCGCTCCTGTTCGATTCCCCGGACAGGTTGCTCGCCGGCTCTTCGCGGCTGTTCTCGTTCACCCAGCAGGACCTGGGCAGCCCCAGTGCGGTATTGGCGACGCTCTCTCGGGAGCGGGGCGTGGCATACGCGAACGCGCAGATCAGCCTGGGAGAGTTCGGCGCCGGCCTGGTCCAGTGAAGTGCCACTACTGCAGCGGCTTCGGCCACACCGCGACCAGCGCGCCATCCAGCAGCTTTCGCCAGAGCGGATCGTTCAGATCCTTCGGCAGCTCCTTCGTGCGCTCTCCGGAGTCGGTCCCGACGAGATCCTTCTGGAAGATCTCCTCGTCGAAGTGCTTCGTGAACGCGGGATCTTCGATCATCGAGATGATCTCCCGGTTCTTCGCCAGCGCCACCTCGTCGAAGTTGGAAGAGCCGACGGTGCAGATCTGCCCGTCGATCGACATAGCCTTCGTGTGCACCGGCGTCGGGTACAGATAGATGTGAACGCCCGCATCGAGCAGCGACTGGTACCGCTGCCGCGCCGCTTCGCCGAGCACCTTCATCCCGCCGGTGTCCGCGCCGACGATGTAGTTCACGCGCACGCCACGCTCCGCCGCGGCCTTCAAGGCGCCCACGACGTCCGTGCTCAGCGGGAACGAGTTCTCCACGTTGATCTGCGTCTTCGCGGAATCGATCAGCGCGAGATAAGCGGCCCGGATTCGCGCGTCGGAGTGCGGGGTGTGCGTGAGCACGCGCATCTTGAGCGAGCCGGCCTTCGCGTCCGTGGGGATGTTCGTCTCGTTGGAGGGAAGCGGCGACGGATCCTTCGCGGCTTCGCGTGAGTCCAGGAACGCCGAGACGAGCTGCTTCACGGCCGGTCCCTGCACGCGTGCGAAGACGTCGTGGTAGCGGTTCTTCACCGTCGAATCGCCCATGTAGCGTTCGCCGGTGTTCATGCCGCCCATGAACGCGGTCTGATCATCGACGACGACGAGCTTGCGGTGATCCCGGTTCGGGTTCAGGTCCGACAGCCCGTCGAGCGGATTGTAGAAGCTCACGTCCACACCGGCCTTCTTCAGCCGTTCAACGGTGGCGTTCTTCACGATCGGAAACTCGCGAGCGCCGAACGCATCCAGCACCACCCGCACCTTCACGCCACGCTGCTTCGCCTGCAGCAGGTGATCCACGACCTCGTCAGCGACCGGATCGCCGGGCAGGAAGTTGTACGTCTCGTAGTAGAGCGTGCGCTTCGCGGTATCGATGCCGTGGAGCACCGCCGGGAACGCCTCGTCGCCGTTCACGAGCAGCTTCATCGAATTGCCGCTGACCGCCTTCACGCCAGTGAGCGAATCCAGCAGCGCATCGAGCGACGGGTTCGGATCCTTCGACGCGGCCTTGTCGAGATCAGTCGCCACGCGCGCGATGAACGAGGGCGTGTAGCTCTTCGTCACCGTGCCGTGAAAGTCCGCCGGGATGTTCGCGTTCCCCGGCCGCACGTCGTGGATGTACGCGGTGACGTGCTGACGCGTGTACGCCTGAGCGTCGCCGTACTTGTCGTCCCCGAGGCCGAAGAGCTTCGCGTTCGGATACTGCTGCTCGAGCTGCCCGAGGTACTTCGCCTTGAAGTCGCCCTGCGATGCCGCCTGCGCGCCGTTCAAAGGGTTCAGCGCGGAAGCAGAGAGACTCGTGCGATCCACCAGCGCGCCGGCCGGCAGCTGACTCAGAAACGCTTCATTGCGCGACCGGATCGCCTCGGGTCCGGCGGACAGATAGACGATCGGAATCCCTCGAGCGGCGACGGTCTCCAGAAGATCCTTCGCGCCCGCGATGGGCGGCTGCGTCTTGCCTTCGACCAGCGCGCTGAGCTTCGTGTCCCGCAGCGTGTCGTCGATGTCGCAGACGAAGATGGGGCCGTCGTAGTTCTTCGGGAGCGAGAGCTCGCGCGGGAGAGGCTTCGCGCCCTCATGCCCGAGCACGCGCTGTTCCGTTTTCTTCGCGGACTCGAACAGATCATCGGCGTGCGACGCGGTGTCTTTGGCGACGTTCTCGACCTTGCGCGCGTCGGTCTCCACGGTGCGCACGACGGACTTGAGAACGTTCAGGGGCTTGATGGTCATTGGTGAACTCCGGCTCTTCCCCGAGGCGAGGGCGAGTGTATCGCATGATCGTCACGCCCGTGCGCCTGCTCGGCCGCCAGGTTTGCAGGACCTTGGCCGCTCAATGTTAAGAAGCCGCCCATGACCGTCCGAAAGACCGGCAGCACCCCTCCGCCCGCGAAGGCGCCGAAGGCTGGCAGCGCCAACGCCCCCTCCAAGACTGAAGCGCCGGTGTCCACGCGCGCGAGCAATCAGATCACCAACCGGTTCGATGCGAAGTCGCATTCCGGCTCGGTGGAGATGACGAAGGACGTGTCGGGTCCGGCGCTGAGGGCGCAGAGCAAGGCCGTCGCGGACACGGTGATGAACGTCATCGGCACGTACGACAAGAGCTTCCTGCTCGCGACGGACGGCCTGCACGATCACGTTCAGGACGTCGCGCAGAAGTTCATCGCCGAGGCGGACACCGCGAGCCACTCGGGCTCCGCGTACTCCCAGCTGAAGAGCCAGTACCCCGACTCGCACATCCTGCTGGTGGGCACCGGCTCCACCGCGAAGCACGATCAGATCTACTACCTCGTGAAGTCGAAGGACGGGGAGACGCACAAGTTCGAGAACCGCGGCGGCGCGCTGAAGGAAGTGCCGGACGCGAACGGCCTCATCTTCATGGC
>JBJMQN010000107.1:0-5566 GCA_045802665.1 Myxococcaceae bacterium
CCGAAGTTGAGCACGCACGTGGCCGAACCGTTGATCCCCATCTTGTGCTCGATGGCGCCGACGGACACGTCGTTCGACTCGCCGAGCTTGCCGGTCTCGTCGTGGCGGACCTTCGGGACGATGAAGAGCGTAAGCCCCTTCGTTCCGGCGGGCGCGCCGTCGACGCGCGCGAGGACCAGGTGGATGATGTTGTCGGCGAGATCGTGATCGCCGCCGGAGATGAAGATCTTCGTGCCCTTGATCTTGTAGGTGCCGTCCGCCTGCTTCTTCGCGGTGGTCTTCGCCGAGCCGACATCGGAGCCGGCGTGCGGCTCGGTGAGGCACATCGTCCCGCCGTACTTGCCGGTGAGGATGGGCTCCACGAAGCGGCTCTGCTGGTCCGGCGTGCCGAAGGACATGATCACTTCGCCCGCGCCGAACGCGAGGCCCGGGTACATGTTGAACGCGGTGTTCGCGCCCGAGAGCATCTCCTCCACCAGCACGAACAGCATGTACGGAGCGCCCTGCCCGCCGTGCTCCGGATCAACGGCGATCGTCTTGAAGCCTGACTCGTAGAGCTTCTTCCACGCGTCCTTGAAGCCCTTCGGCGTGGTCACTTTCCCGTTCTCGAACTTGCATCCCTCGCGATCGCCGGAGGTGTTGAGAGGCCCCAGAACCTCGCGCGCGAAACGGTAGGTCTCGTTGAGCACCGCCTTCGCTTCGTCCTGTCCCCACGCGGCGAACGGACCCTGACCTGCGACCGAATCGAACGGGAACTGCTCGAGCATCACGAACTGCATTTCACGGAGATCGGCCTTGTAGCGATTGATGCCGACGGACATGGAGGGACTCCTGACTTCAGGGCAAAGAGGGCTTCGGCCGAGAGCGAGGAGGTAAGCCCTCGCCTTTTCTCCGCCAAGTGTGTCGGTGACTGATTCTGGAGTCAACCGAATTTGACGCCATGCGTTGTGCTTGGCGTAAGTCCGCGAAAAATCAGCGGAAGCGAGAGGCTCGCTGACCGACGGTCGTTGACATTCGGGCTCAGGCCGGAGCCGCGCAGAGCGATCGCACGCCGCGAAGAGACGGCCGGTAGATATCCGCTCTACTCACGACGCTGAACGCTCGACGTGCTCTTCGAATTACTTCCGCGCGCTCTTCCCCGCCGGCTTCTCGCGCGACGTCGTCTTCTTCGAGGCAGCCGCTGCGGGCTTCTTCTTCTCTTCCGCTTTTCGCGCGGCGGCGGGCGCGGGCGCCTCGGCGGGCGGCGGAGCCTTGATCGTCTCGTGCGGCACGTGCACGACGATCGGCGCCTGGCCCGAGCGCTGCCGGTTCTCGTCTTCCAGCGAGTAGAAGAGCTGGATCGTCGCCTGACCCTTCAAGACGAGCTCGCCCTTCTGGTTCTCGGCCCAGATGTCTATTTCCGCGTGGTAGCGGCCGGCATCGCCCCAGCGATCCGTCACTCGGCCTTTGCAGACCACCGTGTCGCCGGGCCAGACGATCTTGATGAACTTCACGTTGTACTTGCGGAGCTGACCGCCGCGCGCCCAGTCGGACACGAGCTGGCCCAGAAAGCCCATGATCAACATGCCCGGCGCGTACACCGACGGCATCCCCACGCTCTTCGCGTAGGTCTCGTCCACGTGCACCGGGTTGAAGTCGCCCGAGGCGCCCGCGTAGCGCGACAGCTGCACGCGGTCCACCGGCGTCTTGGCGAGCGCGGGCAGCTCGTCGCCCACCCGCACCGTCTCGAAGTAAAGCTTGCGTGCCGGCATTACGGATTCCCCTTCTCGAGCGGCGCCGCGCGGATCACCAGCGTTCGCCGGGCGCGGAACACCACGTTTCCTTCTTCGTCGCGGCCTTCGTCTTCGATGACGGCCACGTCCATCTTCCCGCCAGGCCCGGTGCGCTCCATCACGTCCTGCACCCGCGTCGCCACGAAGATCCGGTCGCCCGCGAAGATGGGCCGGTCGTATTCGAAGCTCTGTTCGGCGTGGAGCAGGCTCTTGATGCTGACGCCGAGCAGCTCGCGGAGATCCGCCGCTGAATGGAACGAAGCGGGGAACGTGGGCGGCGCGACGATCGTGGGATAGCCCGACGCTCGCGCGTACTCCTCGTCGTAATAGATGGGGTTGTAGTCGCCGATGGCCTCGGCGAATTTCCGGATCGAGCCCTTCTCCACCTCGTTCAGGGTGGGCGGGCTGGCGCGGCCGATGGCGTTTCTATCGAGCATTTTCTCTTAGTCCCTATCTCGCTGCGGGCAGTTCGAGCACCGTGAGCAGACCCGGCTCTGCGGCCGTGAGCCTCGGCGCTGCGTTCACCACGAGGTTGGCCGTCGCGGTGTCGCCCGCGAAGCCGCCCTTCACTTCGAGCTCCACGCGCGGGTCAGCATCGAGCGCGATCCGGTCTCCCGGATTTTCCGCGCCCATCGCGATGGTGAGCTCCAGACGAACGCGCTCCTGCCCCTCTTCGAGCGCGACCGCCGACTGAAAAATCCCCGCCACCCGGCCCTTCTTCACCACGAAGGCGCCGCCCTCGATGTCCTCTTCGGCAATCACCGGGAGGATCTCCTCCTCGTAATCGTCGCACTCGAGGCCAAGGCCCACCGCCGCCATCGCCGCGGACTCCACGAGCCCCACGTGACCGAGCTGATCTTTCTCCACCAGCTCCATGAACTCGTCTTCGGTGAGGCCCGCGCCCACTTTTCGCTGCAGCGCGGCCCGGCGAGTGCGCGCATCCACCACGCGTTCGGCCTTCACGTGCCGGACATCGCCGCACGCCTGACCCACCGTCGCCACGAGCCTGTCGAGCACGAAGCCCGGGTTCACGCCGGTTCCGAGCACCGCGACGCCGGCCTTCTGCGCCGCTCGATCGAGCTTGTCGGAGAGCTCGGGATATTTGAGGTACGGGAAGCTGAGCTCTTCGCACGTCGAGCAGATCGAGACGCCGAGCTTGATGGCCTCCAGCAGCTGGTCCATCACCTGTGGCAGCCGGGAGCCCGTCGCGTGCAGCAGCACGGCGTTGCGGCTCTTGCCCAGCGCGCTCTGCAGATCTCCGCTGACTCTGATCGCGCCAGCAGGCACGCCGATGACGTCGGTGAGCTTCTTTCCCTGAAGCTGCGGACTCACATCCACCGCGCCGATGAGCTTCAGCTCTTTGGAACCGAGCGCTGCGCGAGCCACCTGCTGTCCGATGAAGCCCAGCCCCATCACCACGACAGAAACAGGGCCTTGGGGGGCTTTCGCCATCCGAAACTTCTCCAGAGATTCAAGGGACTTAGGGCCGAAATTGGGGCCCCGCGAGAGGCTGGCGACCATATGCGACAGCGTCCGTACAGGCAAGCGCTGGTTGCGATTTCGGGTGGCAAGCCTTCGATTTTACTGAGCTTTCGGGCATACAAGCGCTACCTATGTAGGCGGCGCCGATCAGTTCGTTTCCGGTCGATCGTGCGGTATCTAGGAACGCCCCACCGGTGAATCTCCGGTGATTCGGGAAAAGGGAGAAGTCGAAATGTCGCCTGCGCGTGAGCGCGTGCTGCTTGTGGATGATGATCCGCTCATCCTTCAGGCGTTGTCGCGAATCATTGAGTCCGAAGGCTTCGAGGTCGTTGCGCACTCGGATCCAACCCGCGCCGCAGAGGAGCGCGGCTTCTCCGTCGTCCTCACCGACTTCATGATGCCGGCGATGAACGGCATCGATCTGCTCGATGCTTTCAAGAAGAGCCAGCCGGATGCGGTGAGGCTCATGCTGACGGCAGCGGCGGATTTCCGCGTCGCGTCCGAGGCAGTGAACCGCGGTCAGGTGTTCCGTCTGCTGCAGAAGCCGTGGTCCCTCGCCGAGCTGACCTCGTGCGTGCGGCAAGCGGTGGAGCATCATCGGCTCATCACCGAGAACCAGCGGCTTCAAGTCGAGCTCGAGCAGAAGAACGCGGAGCTCGTCGGGATCAACCGGAACCTCGAAGGCCTCGTCGTCGAGCGCACCAGTGGCCTGCTGGATGGCCTCATCTCCGCGCTGGACTACCGCGACACCGAGACGCAGTGGCACAGCCGCCGCGTGGCGCTCTACTCGCGCAGGATCGCGCAGGAAGTGGGGCTCTCCGGCGAAGTGCTGGACGTGATCGAGCAGGGCGCGCTGTTGCACGACATCGGCAAGATCGGCGTGCGCGATTCGATCCTGCTCAAGCCCGGCCCGCTCACGCCTGAAGAGTGGGTGGAGATGAAGCTGCACCCGGAGTTCGGCTACCGCATGCTCGCGAAGATGCCGTACCTGCACGAGGCGTCGCTCATCGTGCTGCAGCATCAGGAGCGCTACGACGGGAAGGGTTATCCGTCGAGCCTCGCGGGAGAGAACATCCACATCGGCGCGCGGATCTTCTGCGTCGCGGACACGCTGGATGCGATCACGTCCGACCGGCCTTATCGAAAAGGCCGCCCGCTGCAGGTGGCGAAGGACGAGATCAAGCGCTGCGGCGGAACGCAGTTCGATCCGACCGTGACCGAAGCGTTCCTGCGAATCCCGGATGAAGAGTGGGCCCGGATCCGCCGGGAAGTCGAGTCCATGGAGGCCGCCGATACTCAGAAGTTCGGCAAGCACTTCCAGCCGCTCACGCAGCAGGCGCAGGCGGCGAAGACCCCGGCGGCGTAGCTCCGAACACCCCGCGCCCGTTCGACTCCGCTCTGGGTGAACGATCACTCGACCATGACGACAACCGCCGCGAGCAGCGACAAGCCGAAGCGCCTGATGACGCGCAACGTGCTCGTCCCGGGGCTGGCGACGCTGCTCTTCGCGGCGATCTACGTGGCGATGTTCCACACGGTGGAGCGCAACTCCGTCTTCTGGGTGATCCTCGTCTCGGTGATGAACAGCGCACCCTGCTTCGCGGTAGGCAACGCGAGCAGACCGTGGCGGCACTCCGACGACGAGCGCCTCCGCTGGAGGGCGACGGCCGTGCTCCTCGCGGTGGGCCTCCTGATCACCCTTCCCGCGCTCGGAGCCTGGTACGGGATCTCGCGCGGTGCGATGCCGATCTTCTATCCGGTGATCGCGATCGGCTCGGCGCCGGTGGCGGTGGGCATCTTCTTCCTGATCGCGGACGGACTTGCGCTGCTGACGAGGCGCGCGAAGTCGATTCAGACGCGGATGATGTTGATGGGCGCGCTCTGCGTGGGGCTCTCGTCTGTGTTTCCGTACTGGATCCGCTTCGATCACAGGACCGCGCTGGGGCTTTTGATCTACGCGGCGATCGGCGCGGTGATCATCATCGGCTTCTCGGGCGTCATCACGGAACGGATCATCGCGCCGCTCAAGCGAACCGCTGCAGCGATGAACGAGGTCACCGCGGGCAATCTCAACGTCGCGCTGGATGACACCGGCCGCGATGAGCTCGCTTCGGTGGCGCACGCCTTCAACGCGATGACGCATGGCCTGCGCGAGCGCGAATTTCTGGAGCGCGCGTTCGGCCGCTACGTCGCGCCCTCCGTCCTCGCGGCGCTGAAGCAGACGCGCGCGCTGGAGATGAAGCCTGAGCGGCGCGACGCCTCCGTTCTCTTCGCGGACATCCGCGGCTTCACCTCGTTCAGCGAGGCGAACG
>JBJMQN010000108.1:0-8853 GCA_045802665.1 Myxococcaceae bacterium
CCGAGGAGTACTTGCCCGACGAGCTCCGCGGATCCCGGTTCTACAACCCGAGCACCAACGGGAAAGAGAAGGAGCTCGCGGAGCGGCTGGCGGAGATTCGACGCGTGGTGGAGGCGAAGCGGAAGGGGTGACGTCGAATTCGGCAGAAGTTGCCGGTTCTGACCGTTGAATCTACAATGCTCGGGTCACACCGCGGCAGAATCAGTCTCGTCTTTGTTCTTGTAAGTAGATGCGACTAAACCGGCAATATCTGCCGTTTCCGGCCTAGATTATTACAATGAGCTCCCTCTCCACTCGCGAAGCTCGACTGTTGGCAACGTGGGAAAGGGAGCGACGTGTCGTCGTCACAATTGACGACATCGCTCGAGTCGTCGGCGCCCGCGAAGTTGCGCAAGACGTAGCGAGGCGTCTCGCCGGAAAAAGCGCCCTGCAGCGGATTGGTTCTGGTCGATATCTCGTGCGGCCGCTTCGTCAGCAGACCGCCCCGACACAACCATCAACTGCCCTCGCCGCAGGGGCCTTGCTCAATGGCACTCCGTACTATCTCGGAGGACTCTGGGCGGTCAGCTTTCACGGGCTCACCGAACAAAGCTACGTGAACGTCATCGACGCATTCACCTCGACCGAGCTGCGTAGCCGCCCACTCGGCGTCGGCAGGGTTCGCTTTCATCGCCTGCCGGCGAAAGCAATCAAATACGGAGTAACCCGATCAGTCATCGAAGGGCTGCAAGTGAACGTGAGCGACCTCGAGCGCACCCTGCTGGATGCACTCGACCGTCCGCGGGTCTTTGACGGCATGGGCTCAGCCCTTCAGCGAGTGACCCGATTTCTAGAGCGAGCGGACGTCAGTCGAGTCATCGATTATGCGGTCCGCGGGTCGCGCATGAGCACCTGTCAACGCCTCGGCGTATTACTGGAACGGAATCACGTGTCGAAATCGAGGCTGGCGCCGCTGCGTCGAAAGGTCCGCGCCACTGAATCCCTCACCGCTATGTTGCCAGGCCACTCTCGTGCCGGCCCCGTAAACACGGACTGGTTGATTGTTGAGAACGACGGATGAGCGCACCGCTGCCGGCTCTCCCCGATCGGGAACTCCTCTCCCAGCTGTCGCGGGAAGCTGCGGCGCGCGAGTTCGTGCAGCCTCCGCTGGTTGAAAAAGATTTCTACCTGACGCGCTTCCTCTGGGCGTTGGGCGAAGCTTTGGGAGAAGAGGCGCTCCTCAAGGGGGGCACGCTGCTCAGCAAAGTCGACCTCGGCTTTTTTCGGATGTCTGAAGACGTCGACCTGGTGCTTCCCGGGCGACCCGCCCGCACGAAGGGCAGCAACATGCAGCGCATCAACGTCGTGCGTGATGCTCTCAAGCGCGTCGCCCCGCACGTCGGGATGACCATTCCGTTTCCGGGAGGCACCACCACCGAAAACGGCACACACGCGGTTTGGGAGCTCGAGTACGAGTCCGAGTTCGCGCCCGGGCGCGTTCGAGTGGAAGCGACAATCCGGCCGACACTCGAACGCCCGCGAATCGTGAGTCTGAAACAGCTCATCAGTGATGAGCAGCTCGGCGACTACACGGCCGCCACCTGCTGGGCTCTCGACGAGCCCGAGGCGCGAGCGGAGAAAGTTCGGGCCGCTTGCACGCGCGAGGCGATCCGCGACTTCTACGACCTCGACCGTCTTCTGGACGCGGGCAAAGATCTCACGTCGACCACGTTCCTGACCCTGGTGGACGCGAAACTGGCGGAGTTGAAGAGCTCGCCGCTGAGCGAATTACGGCCCAAGCCATTCGGCCTCACCGCGCTGCGGCGGAAGAAGCTGGACGAGAGTTTGAAGCTCGAGCTCGCCGCAGTGCTCCGCACCAACGCGCCGGCGTTCGATCTCGACAAGATGCTCGCGCGGTTCGAATTACGCTGGACGCGCTAGGCCGCGAAATCCTCGCCCTGCTGGTCGTCCTTCTGCCCGAACGATCTCCCCGCGACTTCGTACTGCTTGAGGAGCCGGCGGAAGTTGCTGCGGTCCACTCCCGCGGACCTCGCGGCGGACGAGATGTTGTTGTTGTTCTTCTCGAGCAGCGAGGACAGGTAGCGCCGTTCGAACGCGCGCATCGCGAGCTTCTTCGCCTCGGCGTAAGGCAGGTGCGCGAGTGAGATGACCTCCACGTCGCCCGCTCCGTTCGGATTCTCTCGGAGGTGGGGCGGCAGATCGTCCAGCTGAATCTGCTCGTGCTGCGTGAGGACCACCGCGCGTTCGATCACGTTCTCCAGCTCGCGCACGTTGCCCACCCAGCGGTGGCACGTCAGCGCCTCCATCGCCTGCGGATCGAACCCGGTGACCTTCTTCGACATCTTCTCGCAGTACGTCTTGAGGAAATGCTGCGCAAGCATCGGCACGTCGTCCGGGCGATCTCGCAGCGGCGGCAGCTGCACGGAGATGACGTTCAGCCGGTAGAAGAGATCCTCGCGGAACCTCCCCTGCTCTTTCGCCTTGTGCAGATCCACGTTCGTCGCCGCGATCACCCGCACGTCGACCTTCACGGTGTCGTTCGAGCCGACGCGCTTGATCTCGCCTTCCTGCAGCGCCCTCAGCAGCCGCACCTGCGTCGCGGGCGGGATGTCGCCGATCTCGTCGAGGAACAACGTGCCGCCGTCCGCCGCCTCGAACAGGCCCTTCTTGTTCGCGGTGGCGCCGGTGAACGCGCCCTTCATGTGGCCGAACAGCTCGCTCTCCAGCAGCGTGTCCGTCAGCGCCGAGCAGTTCACCGCCACGAACGGCTTGTCCTTGCGCGGCGAACGGAAATGAATCGCCCTCGCGACGAGCTCCTTGCCGGTGCCGCTCTCGCCCTGCACCAGCACCGTCGCCGTCGAGTAGCTCACCGTCTCCACCAGCTTGAAGATCGCTCGCATCTGCGCCGACTGGCCGATGAGCTCCTCGAACTGGTTGCGCGCATTGAGCGCCTCCTCCAGCACGCGGGTGCGATCCTTCAGCGCCTTGCGCTCCGCCGCCTTCGCCACCGTGAGGGAGACCTCATCGATGTTCGAGAACGGCTTGGTCATGTAGTCGTACGCACCGGCCTTCACCGCCTCGACGGCCGTCTCCACCGTGGCGAACGCGGTCATCATCACGACCTCGACATCCGGCCGGGACTGCTTGATCGCCCGCAGCAGATCCATCCCCGACAGGTTCGGCATCTTGATGTCGATCACCGCCACGTCGATGGACGGATCCTTCGACGCCGCCAGTCCCTCCACCGCATCATCGATCGCGATGACCTGGTGACCGGAACGCTTGAGGATCTCGCTGACCGCTCGGAGGACGACGCGGTCATCATCCACGACGAGAATTCGGGTCGGACGGGTGCTGGTGCTGCTCATGCGGTGCTGCCTTTCTCTGCTGCGGCGCCCGGAGGCGCTGCGGGGATGAAGACGGTGAACGTGCTGCCCTGCCCCGGCTTCGAATCGACCTGGATCGATCCGCCGTGGTCCTGGACGATCCGGTACGCGATCGACAGGCCCAATCCGGTGCCTTCGCCGGGGGGCTTGGTGGTGAAGCTGGGCTCGAAGATGTGCGGGAGGTGCTCGGGCTTGATGCCGGTGCCGCTGTCCGTCACTCGGAAGAACGCGCGCGAGTCCTGAACGCCGGTCTCCACGCGGAGGCTACCCACGCGATTGGGCAGCGCCTGAAAACCGTTCTGCAGGAGGTTCAGCAGCACCTGCCCCAGCTGCAGCGAGCTCGCCAGGATCTTCGGCAGCTCCCTCCCGTGCTTCACCGACAGGGTCGCCTTCGGCGCGCCCTTGAGCTGCGCTTCGAAGAGCGTGGTCGTGTCGTCGATGACTCTCGGCAACTCCAGCAGCTCGCGGTCTTCGCCCACGCTGCGGCGGCTGAACTTGAGCAGGCTCTCCACGATGCGCTTGCAGCGAACGGCGGACTCTTCGATGAGCTGCAGCGATTCGAGATCGTTCTGGCTGCGGCCCGCGTCGCGTTGCATCAGCTGCGAGAACGCGAGGATCCCGCCGAGCGGATTGTTGATCTCGTGCGCCACGCCGCCCGCGAGCTGGCCCACCGCGGCCATCTTCTCGGTCTCGATCATCCGCTGCACCAGCGAGCGCTCTTCGGTGACGTCGCGATAGATGAGGACCGCTCGGCCGTCGTCGGGGAGCGGGTACATCTTCACGTCGTAGATGCGGCCGTTGCGGCGCAGCTCGTTGTGGCCGGTGAGGCCGTGGGCGGTCTGCTCGATCGGGCAGCCGTCACACGGGGTATCGCTGCCGAAGAAGAACTCGTGACACCGCGGCGCGTTGCCGATCTCGTGGATGTCCCTGCCCGCCGCCTTCGCGAACGCGGTGTTCGCCCGGCGCACTCGCAGATCGTGCGTCGTCACCACCGCCACCGGCTGATCGATAGAGTCGAAGGTGAGCTCCCACTCGCGCTTGGCGACGGAGAGCTGCTGGGTGCGGACCGCCACGCGCGCTTCGAGGCCTTGATTCAGAAACTTCAGCTCTTCGTTCTGCTTCTTCGTGAGCGCGAGCAGCCGTTCGTTTTCCGTGAGCAGCGCGAACTGCTCGAAGGCGCTCTTCACGGTGAGGATGAGCTGCGCGTCGTTCCAGGGCTTGCTGACGAAGCGGAAGATCTCGGAGCGGTTGATGGCCTCTTCGATCGCGTGCTGATCCGCCTGACCGGTCAGCATGATGCGCTGAGTGCTCGGCAGCTTTTCTTTCACTGCCGAGAGGAACTCGACGCCGTTCATCCCCGGCATCCGGAAGTCGGAGATGACGACCTGAGGCTGGAAGGCGTTCAGAACCTCGAGCCCCTTCGCGCCATCGAGCGCGGTCTCGATCTCCCAGCCGGTGCGGCGGAGCACGCGGCGGATCGAGCGGAGGATGTTCTCCTCGTCGTCCACCACCAGCAGCCGGCCTTTCAGCGCGGGCTCATTCATGTCGGATGTGGGCTGCATGGCGGCTCTGTCCAAGCCGTCACGAGTAGCAACGCACCGGCCAAAGCCGACGACCGCTAACCACCTGGAACACGGGGCGAAATGGCGGCCGGATTCGAGGTCGCATGGGTGACGGCTGACCCACGCCACCCGCACCGGTCAGCGGGGACCCACCCGGTGGGTCATCACCGGTCAGCTCTGCGCGGACGCCTTCGCGGTCTCGGAGTACAGGCTGACCTGCTGGAACAGGCAGATCTTGTTCCGCCCCTCGCGCTTGGCCCGGTAGAGCGCATCGTCGGCGGTGCGAAGGAGCTGCTCGGAGCTCAGCACCGACCGGCTCGGATAGCCGCTCACACCGAGGCTCGCGGTGATCCGGACCATCGCGGAGCTCGCGATGCGCAGCTGCGCGATGTCCTTCCAGATGCGTTCGGCCACGGTGAGCGCGCCGGCGAGGTGCGTCTTCGGGAGCAGCACCGCGAACTCTTCGCCGCCGTACCGCGCGCAGAGATCCGTCTCGCGCACGCACTTCTTCAGCACCTGCGCGGACGCCTTCAGCACTTCGTCGCCGGCGGGGTGGCCGTAGCGGTCATTCACCAGCTTGAAGTTGTCCAGGTCCAGCAGGATGAGCGCGAGCGGATCGTCGTAGCGCTGCGCTCGCCGGAACTCCTCCGAAAGGCGCTCCTGGAAGTAGCGGTGGTTGTTCACCTGCGTGAGGCCGTCGGTGATGGACAGCCGCTGCAGCTCGCTGGATTCGTCGATCAGCTCGTCGACCTTGCGGCGGAAACTGAGGCTGCGATCGATGCGCGCGAGGAGCTCTTCGTCGTGCCACGGCTTGGCGATGAAGTCGTCCGCCCCGAGCTTGAGCGCGGTGACCTTCTGCTGCTGATCGTCTTTGACGGAGAGGATGATCACCGGCTGATGGCGGCGGTTGTTGCTCGCGCGCAGCAGCCGCAAGACCTGGAATCCGTCCATCCCCGGCAGCCCCACGTCGAGCAGCACGAGGTCCACGTCCGTCGTCGTCGCGAGCCGGATCGCCTCGGTGCCGTCCTTCGCGACGGTGACTCGATGGCCGGCTCCGGTGAGCAGCGCAGAGAGCGCGCTCGCAGTGGACTGGGAGTCGTCGACCACGAGCAAATGTGGAAGTTGCTCGGACATACGGGGGACAGGAAAGCCGGCCGACGACCCTAGCATGGCGATGGCGCGTTGCGAGATGGCCCGGCCGGTCATGCCGTTTGCGTTGAGCGCGAGGCATCTGCTACCTCAGGCCGCCTCATGAGTCGGAAAAGCCCCAGCATCAGCCTCTTCTTCCCCGCGTGGAACGAAGAGGACTACGTCGAGCGCGCCGTCACCCGCGCTCACAAAGTGCTCTCCCGGCTCACCGACGACTTCGAGATCATCGTCGTCAACGACGCCTCGACGGACCGCACGCAGGAGCTCGCGGAGGAGCTCGCGAGGAAGCTGCCCGAGCTGCGCGTCATCAGCCACCCGGTGAACTTGAAGCTGGGCGGCGCGATGCGGACGGGCTTCTCCAGCTCGACGAAGGACATCGTCGTCTACACGGACATCGATCTGCCGTGGGACCTGAACGAGCTCGAACGCGCGCTGCACCTGATGGACTACCTCGAAGCGGACATGATCTGCGCGTTCCGCTTCGATCGCACGAGCGAGGGCCCGAAGCGGATTCTCTACTCGTACGTCTACAACACGCTCATCCGCGCGCTGTTCGACATCCAGATCAAGGACGTGAACTTCAGCTTCAAGGTCGTTCACCGCCGGGTGCTGGAGGCGATGGAGCTCAACAGCCAGGGGAGCTTCGTAGACGCGGAGCTCGTCGCGAAGGCTATCCGGATGGGCTTCCGCGTATTCCAGATGGGCGTGGACTACTTCCCGCGAACCCGAGGCGTGTCGACCCTGGCCTCTCCGTCGGTGATCGCGAAGATGCTGAGAGAGCTCGCGTCGCTCTATTCATCCGTGCGCTGGCCGAAGCCGCCGGTGTCGCCGGTTCGGTTGCCGCCGCGCGTGTCTTCGCTGCCGAGGCGGAAGGCGAAAGCCGCCGGGGCGTGAAGTCCGTCACCGAGCGCGGTGAGGAGCGCTCACGGTGGGACGGGCGATCAATCGTTGAAGCGCTCGCGCGGCATCGGCGCGGTACGATGCTGACGCTTTGAAGCTCTTCCGCACGACGTCGAGTCCGCGCAACGACGAACTGGCGATCCTCGCGCGTTCGCTGGAGCTGTCGCCGACGCGGAGAATGGGCGATCGGATCAGCGGCAGGCGCGGCAACGCGTTCGTGGAGCTGGAGACGCGCGAAGACGGCGTGCTCATCTCGGCTGGACCGATTCAGCCGCTGCCGCCGGGGCTCCGCATCTCGAAGGGGCCGGGGGAAGGCATCACGCTGGATGACGCCGAGTTGCAGCAGCTCGTGCACGTGCGCGCAGCCAATCCGGCGGCGGCGATCCGGCTCTTGCGGATCGAGCTGGTGCGCAACGCGTTGTTGAAAGCGCTGGCGACGTCCGCTGCGTTCGATGTCTCGGGCGGCTGGATCAGCGCGCTCGTGACCTCGAGGTCGACCGAGGATCTGCGCGCGAGCTGCTCTTCGGTGCTGAAACTTCTGGGCGCACTCACCGACGCGGCGATCGAACTGTCACTGCATGCAGCCGAGGAGCGTGAGGCGGCGAAGGACTTACCGGTCCCTGAAGGCGGAAAGCGCTTCATCGCCGTGCAGCCGCTGGATGAGGTGGAGAACGATCGGCTGGAGGATCTTCGGCGCGAGGCGCGAGCCCGGGTGGTCTGGGGCGCGCGGCGAAAAGAGATCCTCAAAGAGCTCAAGCAGCGCGGTGCCTCGGAGACCGTCGCGGTTCAGATCTATGAGGAGGCGTGGGCCGCTCACGATGCGGGACGAAGAGCGGCGTTGGCCGTCCGATCCGCGGTGGCAACCGGCGCAATGGGACTCGGCGTGCTGCTCGAACGCATTCCGAATCCGGCCGGCATCCACATGCACAGCGGGTTGGCGCCTTTCACCGTCCCTGCCTTCATGGTGATCGGCCTGGGCGTGTATCAACTGGGCCTCGGAGTCGCCCGGTACGTGCGCGCAGGGAGACAGTGAGCTCATGCCGCTGGAGCTCGTGATCAACGCGGATGACCTCGGGCTTCACCCGGCGATCGATCGCGGCATCCTGCGCTGCAAACGGGACGGGGTGCTCACCTCCACCACCGTGCTCGTGACGGGACGAACGGCGCCGGAGGCGATCCGCGCCGCGAACGATGCGGGGCTCGGGATCGGCGTTCACCTCTGTCTGTCCACGTCGTTGCGGCCCGCGTCGAGCGCGTCTTCCATCGCGCCCGGCGGACGATTTCGGCGGAGCTGGACGGAGGTCGTGATCGCGTTCGCCCGGCGTCAGGTGCGGCTCACGGACGTGGAGGAGGAGCTTCGCGCGCAGGTCGCGCTCGCGCGGAAGCTGGGGGCGAAGGTGGATCATCTCGACGGGCATCAGCACCTGCACGCGCTGCCGGGCGTCGCGGGGATCGTGCGCCGGATTGCTCGCGAGGAGAAGCTTCCGATCCGCGCGCCGATTCAACGGCCACGAACCGCGTGGGTGCGAGCTCCGGGGGCGGCGGTGAAGGCGTCCATTCTGTCCGCGCTCTCATTGGCGACTCTGCGGGATGTGCCGCAGCTCGATGGGAACGGCACGTTCGAGGCGGGGATGCTGGATGAAGCGCGGCTCGTGGAACTCATCCGGAGTCTCCCCGATGGGCGGCACGAGATCGGCTGTCATCCGGGAGAGTTTCCGGGGTCCGTGGAAGAAGATCCGGCGTGGCAGTTTGGCTGGGAGCGGGAAGTAGCGGCGCTCACGTCGACGCGGGTGCGCGAGGCGTTGGCGCAACGCGGCGCTCGGCTGTGCACTTACGGAGAGCTGTTCGGGTAGCGC
>JBJMQN010000109.1:0-3308 GCA_045802665.1 Myxococcaceae bacterium
CGGAACGGCGGCGGTCTGGTACCCCGAGTACGTTTCCGCCGCTTCCACCTGTCCGCCCGGAAGCGTGGCGTGCTCAATCAACAATGTGAACTGTCCACCCACCGCGCCGATCGATTCGTACGTGACGTGTGCTTGCGATTGCGGATCGAAGAGGACGCGAGGGGTGAATGATTGCGCCGCACCGCCCAGCCCTACCGGGGCCTCGGCGGAGATCCCGCCGTCAGAATGCGCGCTGCAGCTGATGCCATTCTGATCTCTCCAACACACCGCCGTTTTTCCGTCGTCCGAAAGAGCGATGTCCGCGGCGCTCAATCCAATCACGCCGTTCAGCAGCTCGGTTGAGTCCCAACCGCCATCGCTCGCGGGAGTCGAATGGATCAACGTGCCCTGATTCACGGTGATGACGTGTGGCAGGCCTCCCGGGTCGAGCGCGAAGGCGGCACGCGGGTAGTCAGACGGGAAGGAGAAGGTGGTCCACAGCGCGAGGCCGCCGTCATCCTGAGCTCGGAACAACTGTGAGCCCGTCATCAGCACGACGCCCCCATCCCCCTGAACGACGAACTTCCCTCCCGAATTGACCGGCTGCGCGGTCCAGCTCGTGCCCCGGCGCGTGGCGTAGATCGGGGAGCCGCCGCTGTTGAAGACCGCGTGGAGAGTTCCGTCCCTGCCGAACGCGAGCGTCGCATCCGAAGTCGTGCTCAGCAGCGACGGCGTCTCGAGCGTCCAGCCTGAAGCGGTGCATTCGCCAGCATCAACACCACCGTCGACCTCGCCGCCCGTTCCGCCGCCGGTCCCTCCGCCACCTCCGGCGCCACCCGCGCCGCCACCTCCGCCGCCGCCGCTCTGCCCCCCGCCACCTCCCGCTGAACCGGAATCCGCGGCCCCTGAGTTGGATCCACACGCACACCAGGCGAGAACACACGCCAACACCGCGAGTCGCATCGTCGTTTTCACGAGCGAGACGCTAGCGCGGACCGCCGCTCGCCCAAATCAAATGCTCGCCATCGCGACGCGGTACAGCGCGCGGTAACCCATTCGCGGCGCGGGCTCGAAGCGGTCCACCGAGAAGACCTCGCTCAAGAGCTGTTTGCCCTCTGGATTCGAGTCGAGCCCGAGCAGCGCCTTCTCCAGCGCGTCGACGGTCGCTGGATCCGCGCTCGGAGCGACGACCACCCCGTCGTTCGGCGACTCGTCGGTGTAACCGAGCACTTTCAGCTTCCGGCTCGCGCCCGGGAGGATCTCATCCGCGCCCGACGGCGGCGCGTTCTGCGTGGAGGCCGACGCCGCGAACACCGAGGCGACATCCGCCTTGCCTGCGACCACCGCTTCGATCGACGCGCGGTAGCTGCCGGTGAACTCCTGGCCGAAGAAGATCTTCGCCGGGTCCATCCCCTTTGCCTTCAACATCGCGGCCGCGAGCAGGTAGCCGCCCACGCTGTCGCGATCCACCCACGCCGCGGTCGTCCCCTGCAGCTTCTCCAGCGTGAGCGCGCTCTCAGCCTTCGCGACCAACGCCGCTCGGTAGCTGGAAGCGCCCTTGCGCACGCCTCGCGTGAGCGTCCTCGCCGCCATCGCCTCGATGCGCGCGCAGACGAACGGCGGAGCCCACGCCGCGTCGACTCTGCCCGCGAGCAGATCCTTGGCGAGCGCTTCGTAGCTCTGCGCGACCTGAACGTTGGTGACCTTGGTGAGCGCTTCGGTGAGGAAGCGTTCGAGTTGATCTGCGCGGCCGCGTGCTTCGGCGGATCCAAGCGACGGCGGCAACGCGAAACGAAAAGCGGAGCGGTACTGAGGAGGCGGTGAGGACGGCATGAATCAGGTGCGGCTGAGCCTTTCGACCTCGTCGTCGGCGAGGCCAAACGTAGCTTGAAGGAGCTCGAGGATGCGGAGCTCGGCGGGGGAAGCGTGACCGGAAGCGTTGGCGATCCGCAACGCCAGCCGGAAAGCCCGGAGCCGCTGCGCGTGCGTGGTGAGGCCGCGAGCGAGCGCGGTGAGCCGCATCGGCAGCCCTTCCCTCGCCAGCGCCTGCACGGACTCGGTCACGAAGGCCTGCGCGCGTTCAGGGCTCACGTCCGAGAAGAGCGGATCGGCCGCGAAGCTCTCCACCAGCGCGCGCGTCTCCGGCTCCTTGAGCCGGCCGTCCGCCGCGCTGACCAGCACCATCACCTCCGCGTAGAGGCGCTCCAGCGGATCGCCCAGCGCTTCCGCCAGGGAGCCGCCCTTCTCCACCACGTCGATGATCTGCGCGACCTCGTCCTCGCTGATCCCGAGCGCCGCCTGAATCGTCTTGAGCAATCCCAGCTCCGACCGCGTCGCGCGCTGATCCGCGAACGCCACCGCGGACGCGAGCCCGAACGCGAGCATCCGGTTCTTGTGGTCCGGCAGCCGGTCGCGCAACGACGCGAGGATGGACTCCAGGTTCTCCGCGGCGGCGAGCCTGCGCACGGACTCTTCGACCAGCCCGTTGAGCTCATCCGCCTTCGTGCCCTCGAACTCGCTGCGCTCCATCACTCGGCGGAGCATCGTCTCCATCTCGATCTTGGAGATGTCCCCGTCCGCGATCGCGGCGAGCAGCATCGTCTCGATCAGCGCCGCGTTCCTGGCCTTCCGCGCGGCGATCGCCTGTTCACGAGGCATTCTGAATCCTCTCTGGAGTTTCAGCGGACTGCGGCTGTTCGAACAGCGGGCTTCCCTGCAGCTTCTTATCCAGAAGATGCGAAGGCCGGACATTGGTCATCGCGGTGAGCACGCTGCTGCGGATGTTCGGGATCTCCCCACCGAGCTCGTCCACCAGCTTCGCCATCCGCTTGCGCTTCAGGTCTTCCTGACTGCCGCAGAGATCGCACGGGATGATCGGGAAGCCCTTCAGCTCACTGAAGCGCGCGATCTCCTTCTCCGGGCAGTAGGCGAGCGGCCGAATCACCGTGTTTCGTCCGTCGTCGGTGGTCAGGCGCGGCGGCATGGCGGCCAGCTTGCCGCTGAAGAACAGGTTCAACAGCAACGTTTCCAGGGCGTCGTCGCGGTGGTGGCCGAGCGCGATCTTGTTGCACCCGAGCTGCACGGCCTCGTTGTAGAGAATCCCGCGGCGGAGGCGCGAGCAGAGCGAGCACTGCGTCTGCCCCGGCTCGAGCTTCTCCAGCACGATGCTGTAGGTGTCTTCCTTCAGCATCCGGTAGGGGTAGCCCTCGCGCTCGAAGTAGTCGACCAGCGTCTGAGCGGGGAAGCCCGGGTGCCCCTGGTCGAGGTTCACGGCGAGGAGGTCGAACTTGATGGGCGCACGCCGCTGCAGCTCGCGGAGCAGGTAGAGC
>JBJMQN010000110.1:0-12291 GCA_045802665.1 Myxococcaceae bacterium
CGATCGCGGAGAGAAGCGCGCTGGCCACGTTGATCAAGCTCGTGCGCGAGGGGAAAGCGAAGCGCGACGGGGAGAAGTACTCCGCGGCGTGATCGAAGGGCTGCGCCCCGTCCGTGCGGAACACCGGCTCTAGCGCGCGACCCCGAAACCGGCGAGTGCAAGGGTCGGTAGCGTTGTACCTGGGGGCGCTTCCGATCCGGAGCCACCGGACCGACATCCAAGTGTCGGCAGCGTTGTACCCGCGCGCACTGCCGACCTGGGCCACCGGATCGAGGTGCCAGTCTCGGCAGCGTTGTACCCCTTGGACTATTTTGCCGATCAAACTCGGCCTGCGTGCCCGATCCGGGCCTTTCGATCGGCAAAATAGTCCAAGGGGGTCCACGTTCGTCCGACTGAGCCGGACGGCCGCCTGCCGCGACGCTATGGGGCGCACGCGGAGGTGAATCGCGCCGCCGTGCGGCGAGGTGCTGAGTCCCAGCGGAGCACGTTCAGCCACCGATAGCGCCGCTACGCCCTCGGTCATCGCCAACTGCTTCACGCGCCGCTTCGCGCCGTTCCGCCTCGGGTGCTGACGGCCAGATGCCCTTGCAGTTGCGCACGTTCAACCAACGCTAGAGCGCGAGCACGCCCTCAATCATCTCCATCTGCTTCACGCGGCGCTTCGTGACGTTGGACGATCCATCGATGAGCTTCGCCGTTTCGCTCAGCACGTTCTCGATCGAGAACCTCTGCACCGCCGGATCGTCCGTCGGTGTTCCGCCCGCTGCGTTGGGCTGCCACGCGACCATCACGTCCGTCTGCTTCTCCGCGAGCGCCATCACTGCCGCGAGCCCGAGCCTGCCGCCCACCATGCGATCCTGGAACGTGGGATTCCCGCCGCGAACGATGTGCCCGAGCACGACGCCGCGTACGTCCACGCCCTTCACGTCCTTGCTGATCGCCGCCTGAAGGCCGGTCACGAGGGACGCGGTCGGAACTTCCACGCCCTCTGCCTTGATGATGAGAACTCGCCGCTTCCCGCGCTCGGCCGAGAACGACTTTCTCGCCACGTCCGCCAACGCGGCGATCAGCGCGTCTTCAGACCGGCTCTGCTCGCGGAAGAGGACCGCATCGGCGGCGACAGCGACCGCGCTCGCCATCGCGAGATAGCCGCACGCTCTACCCATCACTTCCACGACGAAAGCGCGGCGGTGCGCTCGGGCGGTGTCGGAGATCTTGTCGCACGCATCGACGATCGTGTTCAGCGCGGTATCCACGCCGATCGCCGTGCTGGTGCAGCCGATGTCGTTGTCGATCGACGCGGGGACTCCCACGATCGGCGTCTGGCACTCGTGCGCGAGGTGATGCGCTCCGGTGAGCGATCCGTTGCCACCGATGACGACGAGCCCGTCCGTCTGCAACAGGTGCTTCGCTGCGTCCTTGCGACCCTCCACCGTCATGAACCGCTGCGACCGGGCGGAACCGAGGATCGTCCCGCCCTCCTTCGCGATCAGATCCACTTCATCCAGCGGCATCAGCGCGCCGGACGGAAGCGCGCGGGTGAGCTCCCGGAAGCGGCCTTCCATCAGGCCGTCGTAGCCCTGCTCGACGCCCAGCACGCGGACGCCTCGGGAGGCGGCGACGCGCACCACCGCGCGGATGCACGCGTTCATTCCCGGCGAGTCCCCGCCGGAGGTCAGGACCGCGATTGCTTTCATGTGAGGCCTCGCGAGGAAGGGAAGAGCTCGGCGCCGGTTGCTCCAGCATCGGTCCGGCTCATCTTCGCATCCTACGCAGCGGAGGTCACCGGCGCGGCGGACTTCTGGATCAGCGCGGGGCGGAGTGCGCGTCGATCCACTTCGCGACCACTTCCCAGATCTGATCGTGCGCGAGCACGTCCGCGTGCGTCACGCCCTCCAGCCGGATGAACTGCGACTCGCCGGGAAGGTTTTGGCGGATCCGTTCGATGTGCTCGATCGCCATGAACTTGTCCTCGGTGCCGCGCAGAAACAGCACCGGCACGTGGATGTTCTTCGCGCTCTGAGCGGGCGAGATGTCTTCGGGGTTCAGGCCCGTGTCCTGCTGAAACTGAGCGAGCACGCGGTTCAAATCCGCGTCGGAGGCGAACGCGCCGATCTCGCGGACGATGGTCTTCATGTCCGAAAACGGGGCCGCCGCGACGACGCCCACGACACGCGGCTCATTCGGCGCCGCTTCCAAAGCAGTGGCTGCGCCCAGCGACTCGCCGACGAGAAACACCGGCCCATCGGTGAAGGTCTCCAACGCAATGTGCAGATCCTGCGCTTCGCGGACTCCGTAGGTGCACGTCGTTCCCTCGGACTCGCCGTGCGCTCGGTGATCGTACGCGAGCACGTTGAAGCCGAGCTTGAGCAGCGCCCTCGCCGCGTGCGCGCCGTTGCTCCGGTTGGCGTCCTTGCCGTGCAGGTACACGACCCAACCTCGCGCGGGCGTGACCGCGGTCCGGAACAGCCAGCCCTTCAGCGTGAACCCCTCCGCCGTCTTGAACGAGATCTCCTGATGAGGTCCCGGGTTGCGCACTTCGGGCGTGCGAAGCGGGTGCTCGAGAAACGAGGCCCCGACGGCGGAGATCGGCGTGTTCGCCTGATGGCCCGCGCACGCGAGCAGGAGGAAGAACAGAAAGAAGATGCGCTTCAAATCGTGTGGCCCTGAATCCAGCTTCCGATCACCGACCAGGTATCGGTCTCGCCGAGGAGCGAGCCGCTCTCTCCGTCCAACTCCTTCACGTCTGCGCCCTTGTGGAACGCTTTATGTACGCGCTCGGAGTCGGAGATCGCGGAGGGCGCGTCTGCTTTTCCACGGAGGATGAGGACCGGGATGAAGATGTTCCGCGCTGCGGCCTCTGGTGAGAGCTCGCTCACTCTGACCCCGGATTGCTGCTCGAAGTTCTGTACCTCCTCCTGATGCCCGGAGATCGCGGTCTGCATCTCCGCGTACGGCGCGACGAGCACGACGCCCTTCACGCGCTTGTGGACCTTCGCCTCGCGCAGCACCGGCATCACGCCCATGCCCTCGCCGACGAGAAACACCTGGCCCCGCGTGTACTGCTCCAGGGCCTCGTGGAGATCGTCGAACTCCTTCTGACCCCACGTGGAGATGGCGCCCTCCGAGGCTCCGTGCGCGCGTTGGTCGTAGGCGAGGACGTCGTAGCCGAGCGACACGAGCGCGCTCGCAGCGGGGATTCCTTCGTTCCGGTTCCGGTTGATGTCGTGCACGTAGACGACCCAGCCGCGCTCCTGACCGGGCGGCGCTTTCCAGATCCAGCCGCGCAGCTTCAGCTGATCATCCGTGTTGATGACGATGTCCTCGTGCGGCCCCGGGTTGTCCGCCACCGGCACTCGGATGGGGTGGAGCAGAGGCGAGGTCCCGGCGCGGACGAGCGGGCCGTGCTGAACGGAGGCGGCGGGTTCCTGGGGAGCTCGCCGCTCGGGCCGCTCCTGAGCGCAGGAGGTGAGGATGAGTAGAAGGATGGTGAGCTGTCGCATAGAGCCGCGGCAAGCGTAGATCGGTCTCTGGCAGTCCCTGACCGCCTTCACCGCCCGGAGGCCGCTTCCCCCGCCGGCGCTTCCGGTTCGCCGCGGCTCTTGATCCACCAGTACACCAGCGGCGCGAGCGCGAGCAGAAGCTGCGGCACCAGCGACACCGCATCCGGGAAGATTCCGAGGAACTCGATCTCGAACATCCGGATCGGCCGCAGCGGGAGGACGCCCACTTCCTGCAGCGCGTGCAATCCCTTCCCGAGCAACATCACCGCCGTCACGAACAGCACCACCGTCGAGACGGTGAACAGCGGCTTCATCGGGAGCACGTAGCCCACCCGGTTCACCGTCAGCACGAGGCCCACCAGCGCGACGCAGCCGATCGCCGCGCCCCACGCGGCTCCAGACGGCGAATCGATCGACAGCCCCTGCAGAAACAGCGCGGTCTCCAGACTCTCTCTGCCCAGCGCGCTGAACGAGATGAAGAACAGCCCCGCGGCGCTCCCCTTGCCGAGCGCACCCTGCATGTCCGCGCGCAGCTTGTTCATCCACTTGCGCGTGTTGCTCCGCGCGTTCAGCCACAGCGCCGCGTAGAGCAGCATCCCCACCGCGACGAGCGCGACGATTCCCTCCATCCACTCGCGGTTCGCGCCGGCGATGAGGTGCCGCGCGAAGTAGAAGACCACCGCGCCGACGACGAGCGCCGAGACCCAGCCGATGTGGACCACTCGCGCCTGATTCGTCTGCTTCATCTTCTTCAGCACCGCGAGCAGCGCGGCGATCACCACCGTCGCCTCGAAGCCTTCGCGGATGACGATCAGCAGCGCCTGCAGAAACACCGACCAGAAATCCGCGCCGCCCGTTCCGCCGAGCCGCGCCTTGTCGATCATCGCGAGCAGCGCCCGGCCTTCATCCTGAAGCTTCGGGTCGCTCTTCTCCGCCGCCACGCGCGCCCGCGTGAACCCAGCTTCGAGCTCGCGCACGATGTCCGGATTCCGCGACTTGAGCAGCGGCTCCACCGGTTCGATGCCCGTCAGGTACGCATCCAGCAACGCCTGCTTCGCGCCCGACGCGTTTCCCTGCGCACCGAGCTTCATCGCATCGTCCACGCCGCCTCGCGCGATGAGCAGCGACTGCTCCTCGTCCGCCTTCGGGATGCGACGGCGCAGACATGCGACTTCCTTCTCGCCGAACTCTTTGCCGAGCTCCCCATCCGTCGACGTCGCGAGCTTCTCCAGCGAAACCTTCGGCGGATTGTGGTCGCACTCGGGCTGCCGCAGCGTCAGCACGTAGAACGAGATCGCCCAGCGGTCCTTGTCGGAGAGCTGCGGGAACGGCGCCATCGCCGTGTTCTGAACGCCGAAGGTCGTCGTGTTGAACGCCTTGTAGGGCGTGATGCTCGACATGCGCTCGGGGTCGGTGAAGTTGGCGGGCTTCGGGTTCAGCGCGGCGGCGGCCAGCGTCTGCGCTTTTCCATCAACGCCGTGGCATGAGGAGCAGTTGGCCTCGAAGGCGATTTTTCCGGCAGCGAGATCCGGCGCGCTCTTCGGGCTTCGCGAGAGCCCGCCCGCCTTCACGAGATCCTCCACCAGCGCCGCGCAGTCGTGCTCCACGCCTTGCGGATCCTCTCCTTTGTTCACGCGCGCCTGAATGGACTGAAGCCGCGGAACAAAGGCGGCCGCCGAGGGGCCGAGCTGCTCCGCTATCTCCACGCCGTCATGAACGAGCTCCCGCTGCTCGTTGAGCTCCCCCTGGTCTTTAGAGGCCGCCGCGGGCGGGTAATCGCCCTGGAGGTATTCGATCACTCCCACGAGCCGGTGCCACTGCTTCGGGTCAGAGGAAGAAGGAGGCTCCGCGAACGCGACCGCCGCGCAGAGGACGACGGTGATGCAGACGCCAGGGAGCCGGAACACGGGGACCACCTCCGAACCGGAAAGCACTATCCGATATTGCGACGCATTCTCAAAATCGCGGCAGGAGCCCGACTGTCCGGTTACGAAAGAGGGGGTAATGCGCGGCCCGATCCGCGCTGTGCCTGACTGCCATCCATTCGAATTTGCAAGGCCTTGTGCGCTGAGATCCTGCGGCGCTACATGGCTGTTTCAGACATTTGGGGGCCCCGCCATCAACCTCTCACCGTTCCGATCGCCGCTGCCGTCCGTGAAGCTGACCAACGGCTTCACCGACGCGTTCGACAACTCGGTGGCCACCGCGCGCACCTGCTACTCGAGCCGCGTCATCACCACGGCCGAGGTGAGCAAGGACGAGAAGGCGCTCGCGCTGAGAGATCGAATCGCCGCGGAGACGTACACGGCCGGTCACCACACGACCATTCAGCACGCGACCTTCCAGTTCGCGCTGGAGAACGTGAGCCGCCAGGTCATCTGGTCCTTCCTGCACTCGCACCCGTTCTACAACTCGGAGCAGGTCAGCCAGCGCTACGTCGAGGTGAAGCCGGGCAACGTCATCGTCCCCGCGTTCGACAAGCCGGAGCTCGAGCAGATCTACCGCGGCGCCGTCGAAGACATGATGGGCAGCTACCGCCGGCTCATCGAGCTTTTGAACCCGAAGGTCTCCGAAGAGTTCTACCGGATCTTCCCCGCTCGCCGTCGCACGCCGGAGAAGTGGGCGGGATCGATCAAGAAGCGGTCGCAGGAAGTCGCTCGCTACATCCTTCCGATCGGGACGTTCGCGCACCTGTACCACACGATCTCCGGGCTCACGCTTCACCGCTACCACCGGCTCTGCCAGCAGCTCGACGTGCCCACCGAGACGCTGCTCCTCGTGAAGGCGATGGTCGCCGAGGTGAACAAGCTGGACCCGCTGTTCTTTCAGAACATCCAGGATCCCATCGCGCTGGAGGACACGCTGGAGTTCAAGACGCTCCAGCAGGCCGGACACGTCGGCATCTCGGGCGCGAGCGCAAGAAAGTTCAACAAGGCGTTCGACGCGGACCTGGGCCTCTTCCGTTCGAAGATGACCGACTACAAGGTGAACGCGCAGCGCTCCGTCGCGGACGGCGTTCGCAGCACGCTGGGGCTCACCTCAGATGAGCTCTCCGACGAAGCGGCGATCGAGCGCGTGCTCTCTCCTCGCGAGAACCCGTACCTCGGCGAGTCGCTCACGCTGACCACGATCTCCAAGCTCACCCGAGCGCTGGGCCACGCGCACTACACGTTCGCGAAGAAGCTCTCGCACACGGCGGACAGCCAGGATCAGCGGCACCGGATGACGCCGGCGACGCGGCCCGTGCTGCACGCGCAGTTCATCCCGGATGAAGTGGACGTGATCGTTCCGGATCTCGTGGAGCTTGTCCCGGCCGCGCGCGAAGAGTTCATGCGGGCGTGCGAGCACTCGTGGAAGGCGATTGGCCAGCTGCTGGAGGGCGGCGTCGCTCCAGAGATGGCGCTGTACCTTCTGCCCAACGCGTTTCCGATCCGCTTCCTCGAGAGCGGCGAGCTCACGCACCTTCATCACAAGTGGGTGCATAGGCTTTGCTACACGGCGCAGGAGGAGATCTGGCGCGCGTCGATCGAAGAGGTGCAGCAGGTGCGGAACGTTCATCCGCTGCTCGCTCGGCACATTCAGCCGCCGTGCACGCTGCGGAAGGCGGGCGGCATCCGGCCCATGTGTCCGGAGGGTCCGCGGTTCTGCGGCGTGCCGGTGTGGAACATGGACCTGCCGGAGTTCAAACGCGTCATCTGAGCGGCGTGAGTGATATGTCCGGCGACGCCCTATGGACCCGATCGTCGCGGACCTGCTGAACCTCGTTCTTCGCTGGATTCACGTCGTGGCCGGCATCCTCTGGATCGGCCACCTGTACTTCTTCAACTTCGTGAACGCGCAGCTCGCGAAGAGCTACGACGCTGACTCGAAGGCGAAGGTCGTGCCGCAGCTCATGCCGCGAGCGCTTTACTGGTTCCGGTGGGGCAGCTTCTTCACCTGGGTCACCGGCGTGCTGCTGATCGGCATCGTCTACCACGTGGGAAAATTGATGGTGGACTACGGCACCACGCAGCGGCCGGGCATCGCGGCGGGCGTCGGGTTCGCGTTCATCCTGTTCGGGTTCTTCCTCTACGACGTGCTGTGGAAGGTGCTCGGCAAGAACGAGCTCGTCGCGGGGATCATCTCGTTTCTGCTCCTCGCCGGCCTCTCGTACCTGTTCCACCAGCTCATGAGCGGCCGAGCGGCGTACATCCATCTGGGCAGCGTGCTCGGCGCGACGATGATGATGAACGTGTGGATGCGGATCTGGCCCGCTCAGAAGAAGATCATCCGCGGGATTCGAGGCGAGCAGCCGGCGCCTGATGCGTCAGTCGCCGCCGCAGCGGCGCTCCGCAGCAAGCACAACGTCTACATGTCCATTCCGCTCACGTTCTTCATGGTGAGCAACCACTATCCGATCGTCTATTCCACGCCCGAGCCGGGCTTCAACACGCACGGCTTCATCCACTCGCTGATCATCATCGCGGTGGGCTTCGGGGTCGCGAAGTTCCTCTTCGTGAAGAGCGCGTCCGACGCTCCGACGAAAGCGTGATGCGATGACTGCCATCTACACGAAGACCGGCGATTCTGGAGAGACCAGCCTGTTCGGCGGCGGGCGCGTGGGAAAAGACGACGCGCGCGTCGACGCGTACGGCGAGGTGGACGAGCTCAACGCGTGCGTCGGACTGGCGCGAGCGGCGGGCCTTCATCAGGAGCTGGATCTGCTCTCACAGATGCTGCAGGACCAGCTCTTCACGCTCGGCTCCGTGCTCGCTACGCCGGCGGGCAGCAAGGCGGCGGCGGCGATTCCGAAACTCCGTCCCGAGTGGGCGGGCGAGATGGAGACGGCGATCGACAGGTTCGATCAGGAGCTGCCGAAGCTGACGACGTTCATCCTGCCCGGTGGAACGCCGGGAGCGGCCGCCTTGCATGTCGCGCGCACGGTGTGCCGCCGCGCCGAACGCCGAGTGGTCCCGCTGTACCGCGCCGGCAAGGTTGAGCTGCAGGCGGTCGTGTTCCTGAACCGGCTCTCCGACTTGCTCTTCACGATGGCGCGCGTGCAGAACTTCCGCAGCGGCGTGAAGGACACGCCGTGGGCGGCGCAGAAGCCCTGAGGTGGTTCGCACGTGTTGTCGGTGGTCGAGCTCCAGCGGTTCGCGAAGGAAGCGGGGTTCGATCTCTGCGGCTTCGCTCGGGCTGAGCCGATTCCTGCGGACACGCTGACCCGCTGGATCGAAGCCGGGTTCGACGCGGACATGGATTGGATGGGTCGCCGAGCGGCGGAGCGCCTCGACGTCTCGCTCCTGCTCCCCGGCGCGAAGACCGTCATCTCGTTCGCGTGCAACTACCACGTGGAGCACGCGGAGAGCGCTGCGTCGCCGGTGGCGAAGTACGCCCGGGGCCGCGACTACCACGCGACGATGCGCGATCGGTTGCGGGCGTTTCGTCGTGCGCTGAGTGCCGCGCATCCCGAGGTTCAGACGTACGGCGGAATCGACTCCGGTCCTCTGATGGAGAAGGTCTGGGCGGCGCGAGCGGGCATCGGTTACGTCGCGAAGAGCGGCTGCCTGATGACGGAGGAGTTCGGCTCGTATGTGGTGCTCGCGACGCTGATTCTGGATGCGGCGGTGGATCGCTACGCGGATGGTCCCGCGATGGATCGCTGCGGCGGTTGCACGATCTGCATCTCGGATTGTCCGACGGATGCGATTCAGGAGGACCGCAGCGTGGATGCGCGGCGGTGTCTCTCGTACCAGACCATCGAGAACGATCAGCACGTGCCGACCGAGCTGCGCGACGCGTTCAGCGGGATCGTGTTCGGCTGCGACATCTGCCAGACGGTGTGTCCGCTCAATCGACGGACGCTGCCGACGGAGAACGTGAGGTGGATTCCGAGAGCGGTGGCCTCGCTCGGGGTGCGCGAGCTCGCGGCGTTGACCAAGGAGCAGTACGAGAAGCTGGTGCCGGGGACGCCGCTCGCGCGTGCCGGGTTCGATGGATTGCGAAGGAACGCGGCGTATGCGATCGGCGCGGCGAAGGATGTGGATGCGCGGCCGGTGCTGGAGACGCTGCTCGCGGATCAGAATGATGCCGTGAGGGAAGCGGCGGAGTGGGCGTTGGGGCGGTTGGCGGGATGACTGCGCGTCGGAGAGACTCCCGCTCGTGAGAAGGAACCTGCTCGTCGCGCTCGGGCTGGCGGTCGTCGTCGCCGGAGTCACGGTCGCGATTCTGCGGGAAGGTGACGAGAGCACCTCGCACCAACTGCCGCCGGCTCCGCCACCCGCGCCGTCCGCGAAGCGTCAGCCGTGGACCACGCCCGAGCCGGAGTCTGCGCTCACGATGGTGAATCCCCAGAACACCTCGCTGTGGCTGCGGCGACAGTGGCTGCACACCGACGTCACTGCTTCCGAAGTGAAGGAGCTCGCGAGCGCGCTTCAAGCGAACGGCGTCACCCGCGTGTATCCATTTCTCGGAGGAATGAATGAGAGCGGAGTGCCGGGATGGCGGTCGCTCGGGGTGCACAGGGCGTTTTCGCAGGAACGCATCAGCACGTTCACGAACCTGCTCCACGCCGCGGATCCGTCGATCGAGATTCTGCCGTGGACGGGTGGGGTCCCAGGTCGCGACTTCAAGTGGGGCAACGCCACGCAGCTCGCGGCCTTCGTCGCGCAGATGAAGACGCTGACGGATCACGGCGCCAACGGCGTGCACCTCAACATGGAGCCGGTCGCGTCCGACGACATGGGTTTCCTCTCGCTGGTTCGCGACGTGCGAGCGGCGCTGCCGAAGGACAAGTCCGTCTCGATCGCCGCGGTTGCGCCGAGGAACGATCGGATCTCGATGTCTCCCGAGCGGTACTGGTCGCCGGAGTATCTGAAAGCCCTCTGCGAGCCGGCGGATGAGATCGTGATCATGGGCTACGACACCTGGCTCACCGATCGCAGCGAGTACGAACGCGTCGTCGCCGAGTGGACCGCGCAGCTCGCCGCGCTGCTTCCGACGGATGCCGAGCACGGCTGCATCTGGAGGATGGGAGTGCCCACGTACGACGACGACATGCCGCACCACAAGCTGGACGTGGAGCGGATCGATGTCGCGCTGCGCGGAGTCAAAGCCGGCCTCGCTTCGGCGAAATCACCCGGAGGGTTCGCGGGCATCGCGCTCTACTCGTCGTGGACGACGGACGAGCAGGAGTGGGCGGCGTACGACGCGCTCTGGCTCGGAAGGAAGTCCGGCAGCGTGGTGATCACAGAGCCGGTGCGCTAGCTGGGCTTCAGCGGCGGCACGGGCGATCCCGCGGCCTCGAACGCGGCGACATCCGCGATGTACTTCTGCGCCATCCCCGGGTGCGCGGGGTTCGTGTACAGCTCGGCGGCGGGCTTCTCGATCAGCTCCGCGATCGCCTTCGCCACCTGCTCCGGGGTCTGCGCGGCCATCGGACCCGCTGCAGGCGGCGCCCATCCCGGCGTCCCTCCGATCGCGTTCTTCGCGAACTCGGTGGTCACGATCCCGGGCATCACCGTGGAGATGTGAATGTTCGGGTGGCTCTGCCTCAGCTCCATCCGGAGGTTCGCGGTGAGGGTATTCAGCATCGCCTTCGCGCCGCTGTAGGCCGCTCGTGGTGGCGCCGCCGGGACCTTCGCGAGAAACGACGACACGTTGATCAGATGCCCGCTGCCGCGCTTCTGAAAGAACGGAACGATCGCCTGCATCCCGTAGAGCGCGGACTTCACGTTCACCGCGATCACCTCATCAATGTCCTGGTCGGTGAGCTGAAGGACCGAACGCGTGATGCCCTGTCCCGCGTTGTTCACCCACACATCCACGTGCCCGAACGTGTCCAGCGCGCGGTCACGGATTCGATCGACTTCGACCCGCTTCGTCACATCCGCCGCGACCGTCAGCGCGTCTTTCCCGGACTCGGCCGCGACCTTGTCGAGCTCGCTCTGCCGCCGCGCCGCGAGCACCACGCGGTAGTTCCTGCGGCCCAGCTCCCTCGCGAGCGACGCTCCAATTCCCGCGCTCGCACCGGTGATCACGACGACTTTTTCGGACATGGCGGCGGAGATTCCTCAATGGTCCAGTCGCGCGCAATCGACATCGCACGCGACAGTCGCGCGTGTTAACGAACCGCCCGCCTCACATGGGCGCATCGTCCGACACCGCCGCGAACAGCAGAGAGACCGCGCTCGTGTATTCAGCGCTCACGGCGCAGACGCTGATCTCGGCCGCGACCTATCTCGCCGCCAGCCGGGCGATGGAGGAGATCCCTCCGCTCACCCTCGTCATCTGCCGCTTCGCCGTCAGCACCGTCTGCTTCGTGGCACTGCTGCTCGTCCGCGGCGCGCCCCGAGTTCCACCGAAAGCGGAGCTTCTTCGCGTCCTCGGGCTGGGCGTGCTCGCAGGTCCCATCAATCAGGGCTTCTTCTTCCTCGGCCTCGCAAAGTCGACGCCCGCGCACGCGGCGTTGCTCTACGCGCTCACTCCACTCGGCGTGTACCTCGTGATGCTCAGCCGCCGTCAGGAGCGGATGCACGCCGGGCGGATGCTCGGCATCGCGATCGCGTTCAGTGGTGTCGCGGTCCTGCTGCTCGGTCGGGGACTGCAAGCCGCGTTCGGTCCGCTCATCGGCGATCTCTCCATCCTCGTCGCGGTCGTCGCGTGGGTCTTCTACACGGCGGATGGAAAGGCGCTCGCGGAGAGGCTCGGGCCCATGCGCGCGACGGCGTGGACCATGATCGCCGGCGCGCTGCTCTCGTTCCCGTTCGCGCCGCTGGTGTTCAAATCAGAGGCCGTCTTTCACGCAACC
>JBJMQN010000111.1:0-4044 GCA_045802665.1 Myxococcaceae bacterium
CTGTTGCCAAGATCCGGCACGCTGCTCGCCGTAGGCGGCGGGACAATCGGAGACCTCGCCACCGTGGCAGCGCATCTGCTCAAGCGCGGCGTGCGGCTCATTCACGTTCCAACGACTCTGCTCGCCGCGGTGGACAGCAGTCTCGGGGGCAAAGGCGCGGTGCATGTCGACGGGGTGAAGAACGCTGCCGGCGTCTTTCACTACGCGGAGCAGACGTGGCTGTGTCCCTCCTTCTTCGAAACGCTCTCGGAAAAGCAGCGCCGCGAGGGACGGATCGAAGCCTTGAAGATGGCCGCATGTCTTTCGCCTGAGCTGTGGCGATCGCCGCCCAGGGATGACGTCGCGCTCACGAAGGCGGCGAGGAGGATGAAGGAGCGGGTCTGCGCGAAAGATCCGTACGATCTCGATGGAACACGCGCGGTGCTCAACTTCGGCCACACGTTCGGGCACGTGATCGAAACCCGGAGCGACTTCCGCATCTCGCACGGCGACGCGGTTGGCCTCGGGATGCTGTGCGCGCTCGACATCGGCAGACTCATGGAGATCACGACAGCTGAGCTCGCGCAACGAGTCGAAGCGAGACTCCCCGTGCTCCCGAGAACGCGGCTCCGTTCGCTTTTTCGTTCTGAGGCGGAAGTGGCGCGACTCCTCCGCTCGGACAAGAAGTCTGACGGCACGCTGAAGATGATCCTGCTCGAACGCATCGGGCGCGCGCGGCTCGTCCGCGTCCCAGATTCTCTCTGGCGACAGGCCTTCAGCTCGTGGCGCGAAGGGATGAAGCCGTGAACGTGACGTTGACGATCCCCGCGCGACTTCAGCCCGCAACGCTCACTGCACCGGTTTCGAAGTCGGACGCGCAGCGCGCGCTCGTCCTCTCGCACATCCTCGGCATCCCGAGCGGCTTGCCAAAGCACGACGAACTGCCGCGCGACGTGCGCGTGCTCGCGGCGGGTCTCTCCGCCCTTTCCCGCATCCCCACAGAGATCGACTGCGCAGACGGCGGCGCTCCGTTTCGATTCCTCCTCACGCAGGCCGCGGTCACGCCCGGCGCGCGAGTGCTCTTCCACGGGACCGAACGCCTCGCCCAGCGTCCTCATCGCGCGTTGATCCATTCACTCCGGCGAACGCTGGGTTCCCTCGGTGCGGAGCTCGCCGAAGACGTCCGCTGGCCGTACGCCGTCGCAGGTGCGCGTGGAAAAGCGTCGAGCCCCATGTTCCACCTCGATGCGAGCGAGAGCAGTCAGTTCGCCTCCAGCCTCCTCCTCGGCTGCGCCTCGCTCTGCATCCGCGAACGCCGTGAATGGTCCGTTCAGCTCGAGGGACCGCTCGCCAGCGCCGGCTATCTCGACCTCACCGTGCACTGGCTGCGCCGCGCAGGATTTTCGGTCGTCGAAAACGGCCCCCGGTTGAGCGTGCGACCCCCGACTGCGCTCACGCCACCGTTCACGATTCCTTCTGACGCTTCGTCCGCCGCCTATCTGCTCCTGCTCGCCTGGCGATCCGGCTCGACGATCGAAAATCCGGCTGAGGCGAATCATCCCGACGCGGCCATCCGAAACCTTCTCGCCGGCGTAGGACTGAGCGTTCACCACGGTGCGGCCGTCACCGGCGCCGCCACCTCCGGGCTCTCATGCAGCATCGCGGCGTTTCCCGACCTCGCGCCCACGCTCGCGGCGTTGTCGTTGATCTTGCCCAGCCGCTCCACGTTCACCGACTGCACAATCCTCCGCGGAAAAGAGAGCGATCGGCTGGCGGGATTGATGGCGCTCGTCGCTGCGTTCGGCGCGGACGCTCAGCTTCACGGGCAGTGCGTGACGATCACTCCGCGCGTCGGCGCGACGAACGCGGTCAGCTTCGACTCAGCGGGCGATCACCGGCTCGCGATGTCTGCCGCCACCGCCGCGATCCTCACCGGCCGCACGCTGCGCCTGACTGGAGCGGAAGCGGTGGAGAAGAGCTTTCCGGGCTACTGGACGCAAGTGGCCCGGTGTGGAGTGAACGTGCTTTTCACTGAGTGAATTTTCACTCGTGTTCAGCGCCAGCGGAACGGCCCTTTTTTGTTGAAACAGGGGGGTCAGCGTGCCAATTCACCCGCATGCCCGACACGCTCACCATCACGGATAATCGGACCGGCAAATCCTACGAAGTGAAAATCGCGGACGGGTGCATCCGCACCGCGGATCTTCGCCAGATCAAGGTGAACGACCAGGACTTCGGTCTGATGGGCTACGACCCGGCGTTCCTGAACACGGCGAATTGCCGCTCGGCGATCACGTACATCGACGGCGACAAGGGCATCCTCGAGTACCGCGGCTATCCCATCGAGCAGCTCGCGGAGAAGTCCAGCTACCTCGAGGTCGCGTACCTCGTCATGAACGGCGAGCTGCCGACGAAGAAGCAGCTCGAAGAGTTCAGCTACCTCGTCACGCACCACACCTACGTCCACGAGAACATCAAGACGTTCATGGACGGGTTCCGCTACGACGCGCACCCGATGTCGATCCTCGCGTCGACGATCGCGGCCCTCTCCGGCTTCTACCCGGACGCGAAGAACATCAAGGATGACCGCACGCGCCGCATCCAGATGATCCGTCTGATCGCGAAGATCCCCACGATCGCCGCGTTCAGCTTCCGCCACAGCATGGGGCTGCCGTACGTCTATCCGGACAACGACCTCTCCTACGTCGGCAACTTCCTCGCGATGGTCCGCAAGATGGCGGAGCCCCGCTACAAGGTGAACCCCACGCTGGAGCGCGCGCTGGACGTGCTCTTCATCCTCCACGCGGATCACGAGCAGAACTGCTCCACCACGGCGACGCGTCTCGTCGGCAGCTCGCAGGTGGATCCGTACTCGGCGGTCACCGCGGGCGTGGAAGCGCTCTACGGCCCGCTGCACGGCGGCGCGAACGAAGCGGTGCTCCGCATGCTCCGCGCGATCGGCCACGTCTCCAAGGTCCCCGAGTTCATCAAGCAGGTGAAGGACGACAAGTCCGGCGACACCAAGCTGATGGGCTTCGGTCACCGCGTCTACAAGAGCTACGACCCGCGCGCGAAGGTCATCAAGCGCGTGGCGGACGAGGTGTTCGAGGTCACGGGCAAGAACCCGCTGATCGACATCGCCGTGGAGCTCGAGCGCATCGCGCTTCAGGACGAGTACTTCGTGAAGCGCAAGCTGTACCCGAACGTCGATTTCTACTCGGGCCTCATCTACGAGGCGATGGGCTTCCCGGTGGACATGTTCCCCGTGCTCTTCGCCATCCCGCGCACCGTGGGCTGGGTGAGCCAGTGGGAAGAGATGGTGAAGGATCCGGAGCAGAAGATCGCCCGGCCGCGCCAGGTCTACGTCGGAAACAAGCGCCGCGACTTCATCCCGATCGAGAAGCGGTAGGGGTGAGCCCGAAGGAACTCGAGCGGAGATGGAACGCCCGTCCCTTCGCGCCCGGGCTGCAACTCCGCTCCGGCGGAGCGATCAACCTTCTGCCGAGTCCCGAGATCGTCCTCAGCGGCGACGCGATCGAGCTGACGCAGTAAGCGCGGTCACCCCGCCGCCGCCTTCGCGTCCGCGTACATCGCATCGATCTCCGCGGCGTACTTCTTCTCCACGACCTTGCGCTTCACCTTCATCGTGGGCGTCAGCTCGCCGCCTTCAGTGGTGAAGTCCTCGGGGAGCACGTGGAATTTCCGGATGTGCTCGAAGCGCGCGACCTTGCTGTTCACGTCCTCGTCGATCTTCCTCTGAAGAAGCTCGAGGAAGCGGCGATCGCGAACGAGCTCATGCGGATTCGATGGAAGCCCGTGCTCCTTCGCGAACGAAGGGATCTTCTCGGGATCCAGCGGCAGCAATGCGGAGAGGAAATTTCGCCGCTCGCCGATCACCATCGCGTTGCCCACCGGCGAAACACCCTTCAGCAATCCCTCCAGATACGCGGGCGCGGTCTTCTTCCCGCCTGAGGTGACGAGGATCTCCTTCTTCCGTCCCGTCACGCGCAGAAAGCCCTCTTCATCCAGCTCGCCAACATCGCCCGAGTGCAGCCAGCCGCCTTC
>JBJMQN010000112.1:0-3219 GCA_045802665.1 Myxococcaceae bacterium
ACACTCAAACCAAACACGACAAACAACCCATAAACAAGGCTCGCGAGCGCGAGGCATGGCAACAGGAGCTTTTTCACGGAGTCACCGCGGGGCCAGCCGAGCCGGTGCCAATCGCCGTGCCGTGCACCACGGTGCAGAACTGCGAGTAGATCCCGAGGATGCTGAAGAGCCGCGAGTCCGTGCGCACGTCGTACATCGTCGTCGCGCCGGCCTTCTGCTTGAGCGCCGCCTTCAGCGCGGAGTCGTAGCCGGCTTCGCCGAGCGCCACGAGGCCCAGGATGCTGGACGCGCACGCCTCGCCGTCCACTTCGCCCATCACCGTCGCGTTGCCCACGTCCTGCGCGGTGGGAGAACGCCACGACTGCGGCAGCGTCACGCTCGTGAAAATGGTGCCGATAGGGCCAATCGCAGCACAGCCGGACGACAGGCTCGCCACCGCGGCGGCCAAGAGCAGCTTCTTCATCGTTGAAAACCCTCCCAGACGGCACGCCCACATGGCGTCCGCGCCAATTTCGTATCCCTTCGGGGGGAATCGGCAAATTGAAAAGTGCTACCCGTCGCGACGGACGAGCGCGTCTTTGGGGAGCCCGCGAACGATCCGATCGACGGCATCGGAAGCGCGCTGGGCATCCACGGACTCCACGGTCAGCTTCACGCGGTAGTCGAGACCGTGATCGAAGTGCGGATAGCTGCCGATCGCCACATCCGGCATCGCCAGGGCCACCTCGTCGATGGTCTTCGCGATCTCCGGCTCGCCCAGCCGCACGTACAGATTCACGAGCTTCATCGGCGTGCCGGGCAGCCGGTTCAACACGGTCTGGAGCTGGAGCCGGAACAGCTGCGGAACGCCGGGCAGCATGAACACGTCATCGCAGGCGAGCACCGGATACCACGTGCCCTCCTGCGGGATGAGGTAGCCGCCCTCGGGTGACTCCGCGAGCCTCAGCGCCTCCTGCGTGAGGCTGCTGCCGTAGTGCTCGCGCACCAGCTTCTCCATGTCGGGGAGCCGGACCACCGCGCGGCCAAGGGCGAGCGAGACCGCTCGGACCGTCACGTCGTCATGGGTGGGGCCGATGCCGCCGCTGGTGAAGACGTACTGAGCGTGGCTGCGCGCGCGGGTGACGGCATCCACGATCGCGTCGATCTCGTCGAGCACGACGGTGAAGCTCTTGAGCGCGATGCCGCGTTCGCGCAGCCGCTGGATGAGGTGCGGACCGTTTTCATCGCGGACCTTCTCGGTGAGGACTTCGTTGCCAATCACCACCGCCGCTGCGCCGGTGCGAGCCACGCGTGTCACCCCTTCGGCAGCAGCTTCGCGATCTCCGCCCAGCACGCGTCCGTCACGTCGTCGATCCCGGCAGTGCCGTCGATGTGGACGATGCGCTCCTTCTTCTGCAGCAGCTTGATCGCCTCGGCGTACTGCTCGCGGATCTTCGCCTGCTTCTCGTCCGCGTCGAACAGCTCCGGATCGCCGCCGCGAATAGCGCGCCGCTTCGATGCCGTCTCCACGTCCACGCCCACGAACAGCGTCAGATCCGGCGACGTCGCCTCGCGGTTGAGCTCGTTCACCCACTCCATCGGCACCGTGGCGCCCTGGTACGCGAGGGACGAGAGCAGGTAGCGATCGCAGATCACGGTCACGCCGGCCTGCAGCGCCGGATGCACCTGAGCCTCCAGGTGATCCATCCGATCCGCGGCGAACATGAGCGCCAGCGTCTGCTGCGAGAGCGGCCCCTTCCCGCCCGGCATCCCCAGCCGCCCGGTCAACGCCTGACGAATGAGCAATCCCAACGGGCCATCAGATGGCTCGCGCGTGATGAGGACCTTGCGGCCCTGCTTGCGGAGCATCTGCCCCAACCGCTCAGCCTGAGTCGTCGTCCCCGCACCGTCGAGGCCTTCGAGAACGATGAAGAGCCCCGGCGCGGTCATTGGGGCGGCAGCAGGCGCGATGGATCGTCGAGGTGCAGCTCGGCCCGAAGCGCGGTGAGCTCATCGAAGCGCTTCTGCTCGTGCTTCACCGCCGCGCGCCCCGAGAGGTAGCGGAGCGTGCCGTATCCGATCAACACGCACGCGACGCAGAACACCGCGAAGGCGAGCCAGTAGGTCGTCCTCGCATCCCAGACCAGCTTCGCGGACGTGGCCACGAGGATGAGCCCGATGACGCACGAGACCGCCGCGTGGGCGAAGTGAAGGGTGCTGTCGCGGGTGGCGAGCTCCGTCTGGAGTCGTTCGAGATTCTGACGCTGGATGGTTTCTGGAGCGGCGCTCAAGGCGCGCGCACCCTACAGAGGTGGGAGCTTCGAATCCAGCGCCCGCTGGACTGCTTTGACGTCCGCCGCCACCTCGGTGGGGGGATTCGCGAGCCGGCCCGTGATCCCCGCCAGCGCCTGGCGGTGGTAGCCGACCTTGAACTCCGGAAACTTGAGCCCGTGCGCCGTGCTGATGACGACCACGCGGCTGCCCTTCGCGATCGTCCCCGCGCGGGTGAGCTTCTGCATCGCCGCCAGCGCGACGCCGGTGTGCGGACACGCGAACGCACCTTCGAGATCCGCCTCCGCCGCTGCGTCGGAGAGCTCCTCTTCGGTCGCGTCCTCGACGACGCCTTCGAACGCCTTCAGCGCTCGCACCGCGCGGTTCCACGAGACGGGGTCGCCAATCTGAATCGCGGAGGCCAGCGTCTTGTCCGCGCGAATGGAGACCTTCTCGCGGAAGCCTTCCTTGAACGCGCGGGCCAGAGGGTTCGCCGCCCTCGCCTGCGCCACGGCGATCCGCGGCCGCTTCGAGATGAGGCCGAGGCGGAGCATGAGCTGGAAGCCCATCCCAAGTGCGCTTGCGTTGCCGAGGTTTCCGCCGGGGATCACGATCCAGTCCGGCACCTCCCAGCCCCACTGCTGGCACAGCTCGATGCCGACGATCTTCTGTCCTTCGAGCCGGAGCGAGTTCATGGAGTTCGCGAGGTAGAGCGAGCTGTCCTTCGTCACCTCCTGCACGATCTTCATGCAGCCGTCGAAGTCCGTATCGAGCGAGAGCACGACGCTGCCGTTCGAGATGGGCTGCACCAGCTGCGCGAGTGAGATCTTGTCCTTGGGCAGAAACACGACCGAAGGGATCCCCGCCGCCGCGCAGTACGCCGCCAACGCCGCCGAGGTGTCACCCGTGGAAGCGCACGCGATCGCGCGGATCTTCTTTCCGAGCCGGCGCATCCGCTTCACCGCGGAG
>JBJMQN010000113.1:0-5877 GCA_045802665.1 Myxococcaceae bacterium
GTCTCCAGATCGACGCGAGGCCCATCACTTCGTCCAGCTTGGTGGCGAAGTCGTCCGCACTGAAGCCGCAGAGCTTCAAGTTGGTGTCGCACGCGATCAGCTTCACTCCGAGCTGCCTTGCCTCTGACAGCATCTTGATCGGCACCGGGACCCCGAGCCCTTCGGACCTCGCGCTCTCGGCGATCTCTCTTTCGGTGTGCGGCAGACCGAAGGCGTTTCTCGAGAGCGAGCGCAGGGCGTCGAAGGAGAAGACGATGTAGACCTCGTCGCCCATCGCGGCGGACGTGATCGCCATCGACGCGACCTGGTACGCGGGCTCGTAGGAGGCGTGCTGGAGGAAGAAGACGACTCGGCCGGACATGGCTTGCGCAGGGTATCTCGGTATCGCGACTCCTACGAGTTCGGGGCCGCTGGGGATCCGCGCCTGCGACCGGCCGGGCGTCGCTGGGTGACATTGGACAGCCGTTTGGCTCACCGACTGTGAGCTGTCTTGTTAGAACCTCCGGCCGATATGCGCGTTCTTCTCCTCGCAGCGGTCGGGCTCGTGCTGGCTTGTGGTCCCACGGCGGGCGACTTCGGTTCGGCCTGCTCCGGCGATTCGGATTGCACCACCGGGGCCTGCTTCAAGGGCTTCCCGGACGGCTACTGCAGCCAGCGGTGTGAGAATCAGGCTTGTCCTTCCGGCAGCTACTGCTCCGCGTTCGCCGAAGGATCTTTCTGCCTTCAGACGTGCAGCAGCTCCGCGTTCGATTGCCGGAGCGGCTACCACTGCGCGGACGCGAGCGCCGGCGCCGTCTGTTACCCCGACTGCTCCAAAGACTCCGACTGTGGACCCGGCGCGGCGTGCTCGAGCGGCGAGTGCGTGGGCGGCAGCCCCGGGAAGATTGGCGATTCGTGCCGGCTGAACGTGGGCTGCGCTTCCGGGCGCTGCGAGATTGCCTACAACGGCGGGTACTGCACGCAGCCCTGCGGACAGACGAACGGGTCGGGCACCAACGGCGCTTCGTGTCCTTCGCCGGCTCAGTGCGCACAGGCCAGCGAGTCCGGCGGCCTCTGCTTCAGCGGCTGCGGCAAGGACGGCGACTGTCGAGCGGACTATTACTGCGACGCCGCCGGCAACGGGACTCAAGGCGTGTGCCGACCGAAGTGCCGCGGCAACGCGACGTGCGGTCTCGGCTTCACCTGTGGAAGCGATGGACGCTGCAATGAAGGAAGCGCGGCGCCTCGTAAGACGGGCGCTCGGTGCGGGGCGGATTCCGACTGCGATTCGTCGTACTGCCTCGATCAGCCGAACACGGATTTCCCCAAGGGCGTTTGCTCCGCGGACTGCACCAACAATGCCGGCGCGTGCGGCAGCGACGGCCTCTGCATCGTTCCCTCCGATCCGAACGTCGCGTCGGTCTGCCTCCAGAAGTGCGACACCAACTTCGACTGCCGGCAGGAGTACTTCTGCTCCGAGGTTCAGGGGAGCAGCGCTCGCGTGTGCATCCCGCGCTGCACCGCCGTCCCGCTCTGCAATTCACCCGAGGTCTGCGATCAGTACTCGGGAGATTGCGTGCCTCCCTCCGCCGTCGGCAGCGCGTCGATCCAGCGCGTGGACGTGGGCGACATGGCGATCAGCGGCGATCAGTCTTCGAAGGACTTCAGCATCGACGTTCCGTCCGACGCGAAGAGCTTCACGATCGTGATGGGCGGCGGAGTCGGTGGCACGTCTGCGATCTCGCGCCTCACCTCCCCTTCCGGCGAGCTGCTGTTCGATCTCAACGACTACCTGAACAGCAAGGTCCGCATCCTTCCGGTGAACGACGGCGACTTCGGGATGCTGTTCCCCAACTCGCCGCGCGTGGACATCGCGTCTGGCAAGTACAACTTCAGCATCGTGAACGAGAAGGGCTCGGGCACGGGCCATGTGTCGGTGCTGTTCAAGCGGGCGAATGGGACGCTCGCGGGCGGGAAGCTGAACCTGAACCTCTGGTTCGCGGGCGTGACCGGCGTCACGGCTGCCAGCGCGCCGACGGATTCGAACATTCAGGCGATGCTGACCGAGTTCAAGAACATCTACGCGACGGCCGGAATTCAGCTCGGCAGTGTGAGCTACTTCGACGTTCCTGCCGGACAGGCGGCGACGTTCGCGACGATCGATACGACGGAGGGGAAAGACTCGGAGCTGCGCAAGCTGTTCGAGATCTCCGCCGGCGCTCCCAACAACGCGATGAACTTCTTCCTCGTGAAGGAGATCAAGGGCGCGCAACCGGGCTTCACGATCCTCGGCATCGCGGGCGGCATCCCGGGCATTCCGTTCGAGCAGGGCACCAACGCTTCCGGCGTCGCGGTGACCACGGCGGATCTCGCGTCGAATCCCGCGTCCGTCGCTCGCACGATGGCGCACGAGGGCGGTCACTGGCTCGGGCTCTGGCACACCACCGAGCAGAACGGGAAGCTGTTCGATCCGCTCCCCGACACGCCCGAGTGCTCGCCGTCCAATGACGCGAACAACGACGAGATCCTCACCTCGGCCGAATGCAGCAATGGCGGCGCGGACTACCTGATGTTCTGGGAGGCCGGCCCCACCGCATCCAAACTGTCCGGAAATCAGGGTTTCGTCCTGCAGCGAAACCCGGTCGTGACGAATCCGTGAGGTTCTGCGTCAGAAGGGTCGCCATGAAGATGAACCTGCCCGTTGTGATCTGCTGTGCGCTGATGGCGGTGTCCGCCTCGGCGCAGACCGCGAAGAAGAAGCCCGGCCAGAAGGCGCCGCCGCCCATCGATGCACCCACTCCGCCGGGCCCGGATGATGTCCGCGCGAAGGTGATGGCGCTGCTGTCTGGCTACGAGTACGTGCCCACCGCCGAGGACTGGAAGCGCGTGGGCCCCGGAGCGCTGGATGTGCTCGCGGAGATCGCGGCCGACTCGACTCAACTTCCCACCCGCCGCACCCGAGCGGTGGCGTGCATGGGCCAGCTCGACACTCCGAAGGCGAGCGAACGCCTCACGACGCTGGTGACCAACGAGAAGCTGGAGCCGCAGTATCGCGGCACGGCGATCGAGGCGCTGGGTGCGAAGCTCGGCGACAAGGCGCTGCCGACCGTGAAGCCGTTCCTCACCGCGTCGAATGCGGAGCTGCGCGAGGCGACCGCTCGGACGCTGTCCCGGATGAAGACGCCGGAGGCCCGGAAAACGCTGGAGTCGCGGCTCGAAAAAGAGCAAGACGCCGCCGTCCGGGACGCCATCCAGCGTGGGCTCCAGCCGTAACCTCTCGTCGCCCGGACGCTGCTAGAGTCCCGCTGACCGTAGGGCCGGCGCAGGAGACTTCTACAGATGTCCGTTCGAACCCGCCTCGCGATGCTCGCGGCGCTGCTGCTTCCACTCGCAGCGAGCGCGACCGTCGTCATGAACCTCTCCTTCGAGCAGCTCACCGCGACCTCGCAGCTCGTCGTGCGCGGCAAGGCGCTGATTCCGGTGGCTCGCCAGGGTGAGCGCGGAAAGATCGAGACGTTCACCGATGTCGAGATCTCCGAGGTGCTGAAGGGCAAGGCGCCTTCGAAGATCACCATCCGTCAGCCGGGCGGCGTCGTCGGCAAGGTTGGCCAGAGCGTGGACGGCGCGGCGCAGTTCAAGGAGGGCGAGGACACCCTGCTCTTCCTCGAACGTTCGCCGGACGGCTCCGGAACCTACGTCGTGCTAGCGATGGCGTACGGCAAGGTGACGTTCGAGAAGACGAAGCTCGGCGGCACGCTGGAGGCGTTCCGGGACGCACGGGGAATCGCCACGTACGATCCAAACTCCGGGACCAATGAGGTGCACCCGCTGAACAGCCGCGAGGATCTCGGCTCGGCGGATCAGTTCCTCAACCGGATCCGCATCGCGGTGAAGGCGACGTCGAAGGGGGCGAGCAAGTGAAACGCCGCGCTCTTGGACTTGCTCTTGTGCTGATCGCGACCACCGCGCTGGCCGTTCCCTCCGGTCACAAGTGGTTCGCGGTGCCGCCGACGTATCTCGTCTTCCTGCACAGCTCCATCAACTGCCCGGGCTGCACGTACAACCCGACGATCATCACGGCGGTGAAGACGTCGTTCGCGCGGTGGACCTCCGCGAACGTGTCCTGCACGAGCTGGATGAGCACCTATGGCGGCACGTACACCACGCCCGCCGGCACCGCGGGCGTTGCGCAGGACGGCACCAATCACGTGCTGTGGGTGGGCGGCTCCGCGTGGAGCTACTCGAGCGCGACGTTGGGCGTGACGACGACCAGCTGGTACCAGGGCTCGGGCGAGATCTTCGACGCCGACATGGAGCTCAACAACAACGTCGTGTGGAAGTTGGGCGGCACCACCGCGAACTACGACGTCGAGTCGATCGTCACGCACGAGGCGGGACACTTCCTCGGCCTCGATCACACCCCGCAGACGCAGGCGGTGATGACGCCCTACTACAACGCGGGCGACATCAAACGGCAGCTCGACACGCTCGACATTCAGGACGTCTGCGGCGTGTATCCCGCGCAGACGTCGGCGGGCGCGCAGGGATCCGCGTGCACCACCAACACGTGCGCCACGGGCCTCAACTGCTACGGCTCATCTTCCAGCGGCTCGAAGATCTGTTCCAAGAGCTGCACCACGAGCACCGACTGCCCGAGCGGCTACACCTGCCAGAACGCGGTCACCTCCGGCGGCACCTCTGGAAAGGCGTGCCTCATCCCGGTGGGCGCGCCGGATCTGTGCACGTTCTGCACGGACGGCTCGCAGTGCAGCTCCGGCATCTGCCTCACCGACGGTCGCCACAACTGGTGCACCATCTCCTGTCCGAACGGCGCGTCGCAGTGCGGCTCCGGCTACGCGTGCCAGAGCGGAACCTCCGGCGCGTACTGCTCGCCCACGAACGCGGCGTGCCCGACCAAGCAGTGCACGAGCAACTCTCAGTGCGCGGTGGGCTACGCGTGCAACTCGGCCGGCATGTGCGAAGCGACGGGCAACGCTGGCGACCGGTGCGAGATCTCCGGCTACTGCAGCAACTGCTCGAGCTGCGTGGGCATTGACACGGAGGCGTACTGCCGCGCGTGCTGCGCCGGTCAGGGTCAGGGCGGAGAGTGCACGAGCTGTCCGAACGCCGCGTGCGCCGCGGGAAATCAATGCACCGGACTTCAGAACGGCTCCGGTCAGCAGCTTCCCGATTCGGTCTGCATCCCCGGCGGTGCGGCGAGCTGCTCGACCTGCGCGAGTGCGGCGGACTGCCAATCCGGCCTCACCTGCTACGGGGGCCGCTGCCATCCGAGCTGCAGCCCCGGCGGCGCGAACACCTGCTACCAGAAGGCGTGCCTCGGGACGTCCGCGTCCACGGGCGTCTGCGGCTGCAGCGACGAGATCGCGTATCTGGGCCAGCCTTGCGGCCAGACGACGAACGGACTGAAGGTCTGCGCGAACAACTCGGTCTGCGTGGGCAACCCGTCCGTCTGCCGTTCGCCCTGCACCACGGCGGGATCTTCCGCTGGCTGCAACACCGGCGAGACGTGCACGAACGTTGGAGGTCAAAACGTCTGCACGCCGAGCCAGGTCGCCGGAACGCGCTGCAACCCGTGCAACAACGGCACCTGCGGCAGCAGCGATCTCAGCTGCTTCAACGGCCGCTGCTACAAGTTCTGCGACACGACGAATCCGGTCTGCGGCGCGTGCGTCGGCGTCTCGGGCACCGCGGGCGTCTGCTCGTGCGATGACGAGAAGCAGCCGCCGGGCGGACCGTGCGGCCTCGTCGCGAATGTGCCGTTCAGCTGCTCCAGCGGATCCGTCTGCGTGGAGCCGAACCCGGGACAAGGCGGTGTTTGCCAGCTGCAGTGCACGGTCGGCGGACCGCTCTGCCCCATCGGCTTCACCTGTGAGGCCA
>JBJMQN010000114.1:0-8939 GCA_045802665.1 Myxococcaceae bacterium
CTCCGCCTTGATCCCCGGCAGCGGGAAGGTCGCGCTCCCGGGCTTGGTGGGCGTCGCTCCGGGCAGCGGCGAGATCATGATCCCGCCCGTCTCCGTCTGCCACCACGTGTCCACGACGGGGCAGCGGCCCCGGCCGATGTTCTCGTGGTACCAGATCCACGCCTCGGGATTGATGGGCTCGCCCACTGACCCGAGCAGCCGCAGCGACGAAAGATCGTGAGCCGCGGGAAGCTCAGTCCCGAGCCGCATGAACGCTCGAATCGCCGTCGGCGCCGTGTAGAAAACCGTCACCTTGTGCCGGGCGATCATCTCCCAGAAGCGGTCCGGCTTCGGGTGCACCGGCGCGCCCTCGTACATCAGCGACGTCACGCCGTTCATCAGCGGCCCGTAGACGACATACGAGTGCCCCGTCACCCACCCCACGTCCGCGGTGCACCAGTACACATCCTCTTCGCGCAGATCGAACACCCAGCGCGTCGTCAGCGAGACCCACACGCTGTAGCCCGCCGTCGTGTGCAGCACGCCCTTCGGCTTTCCGGTCGATCCCGACGTGTAGAGGATGAAGAGCGGGTGCTCGCTGTCCACCCACTCGGGCTCGCAGGTGGCGCTCTGGTTCTTCACGAGCTCCTCCCACGCGATCTCTTTCCCCGAGAGCGAAAGCTTCCCGCCCGTGCGGTTCAGCACCACGACCTTCTCGATGCCCGGCGTCTCGCGAAGAGCGTCATCCACGTTCTTCTTCAGCGGCACCAGCGCGCCCTTGCGATAGCCCGCGTCCGCCGTGATCAGCACCTTCGCGCCGGCGTCGTTCATCCGGTCCCGCAGCGCCTCGGCCGAGAACCCGCCGAACACCACCGAATGCACCGCGCCGATTCGAGCGCACGCGAGCATCGCCACCGCCGCCTCCGCGATCATCGGCAGGTAGATCCCCACCCGATCGCCCTTCTTCACCCCCAGCGACCTGAGGCCGTTGGCGAAGCGGCACACCTGCTCGTGCAGCTCTCTGTACGTGAGCTTCCGGACCTCGCCCGGCTCGCCCTCGAAGAGCAGCGCCGTCTTGTTCCCGCGCTTCTCGAGGTGCCGGTCGAGGCAGTTGTACGAGAGGTTCGTCTTCCCGCCGAGGTACCACTTCACGTTCGGCGCGTTCCACTCCATCGTCGTGTGGAACGGCTCCTTCCAGTAGAGCTCCTCCCGCCCGCGCGCCGCCCAGTACGCGTCCGGATTGCTGTCCGCCTCCGCGCAGAGCTTCCGGTACTCCTCCATGTTCCGGATGCGCGCGGCTTTCGAGAACTCGCGAGGCGGTTCGAAGACGCGCTTCTCGGTCAGGACGGAATGGATCTCGTGCGGGGACGTCGCCATGGGCCGCTCCAAATCAGAAGGCGCCGTTTGGAAGCTCTACTGCTGCCGCACGGCGCGGTAATTCACCAGGAACTCGCAGCTACAGCTCGCGGACAGTCTCGTCTCGTACCGCACGCTGAGCACGCCCGTGAATTCGTCCTGTGTGATGGTGGTCGCTTCGAGGTGCAGGTTCGCGATGTCCACCAGACACTCGGCGCCATTGATCGGCACCGTGGCGTTGTTCGCCGAACCATCCACCGTGAACCGGTCCGGGCTGTCCATGTCCGCCGCGAGGAAGTAGCCGGACATCTGCGTGTCCAGCAGCGCGTAGTGGAACCGCACCGTCTCGCCGATCACCGTGAGGGCTCCCTGGTAGAGATCCTTGTGGTTCGGATCCACCAGCGGCCGGCCGGACAGATGTCCGCAGGTGTCCTTGATCACGTCCGCGTCCGCGAACTGCAGCGAGTACGTGCCGTCATTCTGGCTGTGCCCCTTCACGAGGCAGGAGCTGCAGAGGACGGAAGCCGCCAGGATCAGCAGGAAGCGAGGCACGGGGCCGGACTTTAGGCAGTAGGCTCCCACCGCGCATGCCGAAAAACCCGATTCCGACCGTGGACTGCATCATCGAGCTTCCCGGCGACCGCATCGTCCTCATCAAGCGCAAGAACGAGCCGAAGGGCTGGGCGCTCCCCGGCGGCTTCGTCGACGAGGGCGAGCCGCTCCACGACGCTGCCATCCGCGAGGCTCGGGAAGAGACCGGCCTCAACGTCGATCTGTCGGAGCAGTTCTTCACCTACTCGGACCCGTCGCGCGATCCCCGAAAGCACACCATCAGCACCGTCTACATCGGCTGGGCGGAGGGCACGCCGCGCGGTGGAGACGACGCCGAGGAGGCCCGGGCGTTCGGCCTGGATGAGCTCCCGCACCACCTCGTCTTCGACCACGGCACGATCGTGCAGGACTACGTCAGCTACAAACGCACGGGCAAGCGCCGGAAGATCTGATGCGCTACCTCGCTGCGATCGTCGCGCTGGGGCTGCTCGTCGCGTTCCACGAGTTCGGGCACCTGCTGCTCGCGAGGCTCTTCCGCATCGACGTCCGCAAGTTCGCCATCGGGTTCGGGCCGGCGATCTTCAGCTTCAAGGGCCGGAACATCGAGTGGGTGCTCGGCGCCATCCCGTTCGGCGGCTACGTGCAGATCCGCGGGATGAATCCGCACGAGGAGCCGGAGGAGCTCAACGCGCCGGGCTCGTTCGCGAAGGCGGCTGCGTGGAAGCGCGCGCTCATCCTGGCGGGCGGGTCCACGGCGAATTACCTGCTCGGCGTGGCGATCATGTTCGTGCTCCTCGTCTCCGGCACGCACATCCCGGTGCCGATGACGATTGGGATCGTGGGGCCCGGCACCGAGGCCGCGAGGGCGCAGCTCAAGCCCGGCGACGAGATCGTGGCGATCGACGGCGTCAGCGCGACGAGCTGGAGCAGCTTCGTGGAGAAGGTGAACGAGTCACCGAATCAGCTCCTCACGTTCCGGGTGAAGCGCGAGAGCGAAGCGCTGGATCTGCAGATCAAACCGCGCCCGGATGAAAAAGGCATCGGCAGGCTCGGCGTCACGCAGCAGTACGTCTTCAAGCGGCTGCCACCGGGCGAAGCGTTCCTGCGCGCGTTCGGCCACGTTCACCTCGTCATGGCCGAGAGCGTTCACCTCCTCTACAGGCTCGTGAGCCTCCGCGGAGGAGTGGAGCTGGGCAGCCCGGTGATGATCGTGAAGCAGACGTCCGACGCGGCGATCGAAGGCGTCGACATGTTCCTGCGAGCGGTGGTGAGCATCACGGCCGCGCTCGCGCTCTTCAACCTGTTGCCGGTCCCTGCGCTGGACGGCGGGCGGCTCCTCTTCGTGGCGATCGAAGCCGCGACGGGCCGACCCGTGAATCAGAAGTTCGAGACCCTGCTTCACACGATGGGCTTCGTGGCGCTGATTGGCCTGCTGCTCGTCGTGGCCACCGGCGATGTGATGAAGCTCGTGAAGGGCCCGCCGAAAGAGCAAATCGGCGTCGTCGCTGACGGCGGCAACCCGGACGGCGGATAAAAAAACGGCCCCCGCGAATCCGCGAGGGCCGTCAACTCATCCTGAGAGAGCGCCGAGCGCTCGATGCTCGACCGCCGTAGCTACAGCCCGCAGCCGCCAGCGGCCTGCGCCGCGTACGCGCCACCGGGCGGAGGCTGGCAGACCACGGAGCGGATGCAGGTGTTCGGGAACAGCCCCTGACGGCAGAACGAGAAGATGCCCGCGTCCTGATCCACCGGGCAGTCCGCCGTTCCCGCCGAGCTGCACTTGCAGCTCTTGCCGAAGCCGCCGTCGCGGAGCTTGAGCTGCTGATCCACCTGGCAGGTGCTCGTGTTGTTGCCCTTGCGGCAGTCGACGTCCGCGGTGCAGTTGTTGTCCTGATCGTTCGGCGCCACGTCCACACCGATCGTCACCGGGAACCAGTTCGCGGGGCAGAACTTCGCCGCCTTGCTGACGGTGCCCCCGTCGCCGAACGTGAAGTCGTTCGCCGCGCCGAGCTCGCACATGAACACGCCGTCATTTCCGCCCTGCGTCTTGTCGCCCTGGTAGATGCAGACGTTCCGCATCGTGGAGAGGTTCGAGTAGCCCGCGCAGTCCAGATCCTGCTGGCAGGTGTGGCAGAAGTCGCTCGAGGACGTCATCGCGGAGAAGCAGCTGACGGCATCCTTCGCGACCCCAGACGGCGCCTGCTCGAGCGTGTCGAGCTGGCCGTTGCTGTTGCGGTCTTCCTTGTCGCAGAGATTTCCCGCCGGACAGGCGAGCTGCGCACCGCCGGACTCGACGCAGGTCTGCAGCACGCAGCTGTTCTGGCCGCCCTGGTTCTTACAGGCGTAGCCCGGCTTGCAGTCCGCGAAGAGGCCGCCGCTCACCGGATCCGTACCGACGCGGCAGTCCGCCTTGCACGAGAAGCTTGCTCGATCGCAGTAGCCCTTGGACGGGCTGGCCGTCCCGGGGTCCGGGCACTCGGAGTCGTCCATGCACTCGCCGTTCGGACGGCAGCGCCCCGGAGAGTCCGACGCGTTGTCCACGTGCTCACCGCGGCAGGCCAGCTTCTGCCCGCCGTCCGCGAAGTTCCCGCCGTAGCTGCAGTCGCCGTCCGAGGTGCAGATGAGCTTGCAGCGGCCGGAGCCGAAGAGCGACGAGTTCGGGTTCAGCGCCACCTCGTCCACCCAGCACGACTTATCCGGGCCGCACTCGGGGATGTTCTTCTGACCGCCCTGATTCGGCGGGTCGAAGCTCCAGCGGCAGCGCAGCTCGCAGAGCGACGTCTCGGTGTTGCAGACGGAGCCGCCCGTGCAGTCGGTGTCCGTCACGCAGCCCACGCGGGAGCAGGAGCCGGACTGCGGGACGCAGTAGCCGGTGCCGTCGTTGAACGTGCCCGCGGGGCAGCTGAAGCCCTGCTGCTGGAAGCAGTACTTCTTGCCCGAGGTGTCGCCCTGCAGCCCCTTACAGGTGCCCGGCGGATCGTAATAGGAGCTGTTGTCGCCGCACTCCTCGGAGTCGGTGCACTCGCCGCAGACGCCCTTGCGCCGCATGCACACGCCCGAGCCGCCATCCACGCCAGTCTCCTGCACGCAGCGGCAGCCCTTGCCGTTGATCGTCCCCTCCAGGCAGTAATCGTCGAAGTCGAGGCTCTGGCAGTCGGGGGTTCCGTTGCACGCAGTGCCGGGGATGCAGGTGAAGGACGGAACGCCGCCGTCCACGATGCTGCCGTGCACCTGCGGATCGTTGTCGCAGCGCAGCCCGGCCCAGTCCGTGTTCGCCTTCGCGAGCGCGACGCAGTCGTCATCGATCGCGCAGCGGAAGCCCGCGTCACCGGGGCCCGCGTCGATCTCTTCGACAGGACCCGAGTCAGGAACGTCAGGGCCCGCGTCGTTCTTGTCGTTGTTCTTGGGACAGCCACAAAGGAGCAGCGCAGCACCCAGGAGCGCAATGACGCCCGGGCGACGGAACATTGGATGAATCACTTTTTCCCCGTTACGGAAGTTTCGGCCGGCCGCGCACCCTAGTCGAAGTCCCGCTCGATTGGCTAAGGGCCGAGGCCCACCCAGACGTCCCCGTCCGCATAAACCTCTTTTTTCCAGATGGGGACATCCTGCTTGAGCCGGTCGATGACGTGCTCACACGCCCGGAAGGCCTCCTTCCGATGCGGCGCGGCGACGGCGATCACCACCGCGGTCTCTCCAGGCGAAAGCACGCCCACCCGGTGCAATACGGCAATGCGCACGAGCGGCCAGCGCGCCTTCGCCTCCTCGGCGATCTCCTGAAGCTTCGCCTCGGCCATCGGTGCGTACGCCTCGTACTCGAGCCGCACCACCGCGCGCCCACGGGTCTCGTTGCGCACGTTGCCCTGAAACGAGACGAGCCCTCCGAACGCCTCGCCCTCGACGAGCGCGATGGCCTCCTCGACTCTCACCGGCCGGTCCACGATCTGAAACCGCCCCGCCCCGCCCGACACCGGCGGGATGAGCGCAATCTCCGCGCCGTCCGGGACAGGATCCGAATCGTTCGCGAACTCCTGATTCACCGCGACGCGCAGGTGCTTTCGGATCGCGCCCAGCTCGCCGTGCGCTTTGCACAGCGCGTCCATCACCTCGCCGACGGTCTTCGCGGAGAGCTCCAGCTCTTCGCTCTGCCGCCCTGCCCGCTCTCTCGCGGCGGCGAAATAGAGGACGCGGATCCGCATCACGCGCGGGCGCTTTGGCTCTTGCCCTTCTTCTTGGCCTTCGCGGGCTTCTTCACGGTGGTCTTCTTCCGCGGCGCGGCCTTCTTCTCGGGCGCGGCCTTCTCCTTCGCGAAGTCCTCGACCTCACGGCCGCGGCTCTTGCGGAACTCGTCCAGCTTCTCCTTGCTGAAGAGCTTCTTGCCCTCGGAGACCGCGTCGTCGAACACCCGCTTCATGCTCTCGCGGCTGCCCTTGTGGTCGGAGAAGTAGTTCATCGCGACCTTGCCCATGCCGTACGTCACCGCGAAGGCCCAGGGCCCTGACAGCACGCCCGCGACGATGCCGCCGACGACGGGGAGCAGCAGCTTGGATGCGGTGGCGAAGCCCTTCTGCGCGAGCAGGCTCACCCCGCACACCGACGCGAGCTCCATCAGGATGTGCTTGCTCTCCTCGAAGTCGAGCTTGCGGCCGTAGACGCGGCCAATCGCCATCACCATCGACGCCTGAATCGGCGTGACGAGGACGAAGTCCGCTCCAGGGATGGGGGCATAGGTCACCGCGGCGGAGGCAAACGCGGACATCATCGTGATGTCCTGCGCGATCTCCTGACGCTCCGACGGCTTCGCGCTCTTCTTGGTCGCCGCGTTCAGACTGTCCATCCAGCCCATGGGTCTCTCCGCTCCGGTTTTCGGGTAGCTACTGGCGCAACACTAGCTGGCCGCGCAGCTTCGCGCCCTGCTCCACCGCTTCCACGTCCACGAACACCACATCCACTGGCGGCAGCTCCGAGAGCAGCGCGAGCGCGAAGCTCTGGAACAGCTGCAGCTTGCCCTTCGGGACGCCGGGCAGCTCGGGGAGCGCGTTCACCTCGGCGCGGAGCTCCGCCACGTCCACCATCGCGGAGAGGTGCCCGGGCGAGAAGCTCTCAGGGCCGAACCTGTCGCGAAGCTGCGCGCCGAGATCGACGGACTGCCGCCCGTCGATGGGCTCGCCCGCGTTCACCGAGAGCTGGTCCTTCGAGAGCGCGATGTCGAACGGCTGCTCCTTCGCGACGCCGCGATAGTGCGCCCCGTCCGGCCCTTCTGAGCGCTGGAGCTCTTCACCCGAATCGCGCGCGAGCAGCTCCAGAAAATTCGCGAAGCTCTGCGGATCGTTGACGCCCGCGGAGACCAGCAGCGTGCCCTTCGGAACCGGCCTCGGCTGTTCGCCCTTCGCGAGCGCCGCGTAGAACGCTCGCGCATCGAAGTACGCCGCCGCCTCCAGCTTGCCCGTGAGCGACGCGAGCAGCTCCTCGAACGCGATCCCCGCCGAGCGCGCCTTCGCCGCCGTCTGGTTGCGCTCGTCGCTTCCTTTTTTCCCGAAGAAGAACGTGGCGAGCTCCTCCGGTGGAACCGAGACGGTCACCGCCGCGACGGGCTTCTCCGGCATCGCGCTGAAGAGCTTGCCGCTCTGCGCTCCACTCCACGGCCGGCCCTTCATGCGGACGAAGCCGTCGACGTTGAGCTGCATGGGATGGATGAACAGCGACAGGAATGCGCCCTGCTCCGCCTGCGGCACGTCCTTCTGCGTCTGCGCGTAGACGTAGAGCGTGCCATCCTTCACCTTGTCGGACAGGCCCACCAGCGTGCCGGTGCCCTCGAAGCCCAGCGGGTGCGCTTTTTTCACCGCATCCAGCGCGGGGGTGAAGTCGGTGCGGTTCATCCCGCTCTCGCGAGCGATTTCGTCCTCCGGCGGCTCGCTGAATTCACTGGGCACCGGAGGCGATTCGGGGATGGCGAGGTAGAGATAGCCGCGGTCCACGAACAGCGCGGCCTCGCGACCGTCCTTGAGCAGAAGCCGGGTGGTGCCGTCGTTGCCGCTCCACGCGCGCGTGCTGCCCTTCGTGAGCGAGGCCACCAGCGCATTGAGCGCCTTGTCTCCATCCGTCACGCCGATGAGCGCTACCTGCCCGTCGAACGAAGGCACCGAGAACATCCCCATCCCCTCGTCGGGATCGATGCCGCGATCCGAGAGCGCGCCCTGCCCGGCGGAGAGCTCCAGCCCAAGCTCCACCAGCGGGTTGTTCTCGATGAACCCCTGCGCGGCCTCCGCTCCGGCGAGCTTCTCCAGAAAGTCGATCAGCGGATCCAGATTGCCGCCGAGCTTCTTCAGAAAGATCGCGCCCTGCAGCTTCTCCGGCAGCGCGCGCGTCACCTTCCGCGGGACCGCCGTGAGCACGACGCCATCCACCGGCTGCTGATCCTCGCGCAGCGCGTAGACCTGGTAGCGGCCCTCGCGGTTGTACGCGTGACGAACGAGCTTCCCTTTTTCCAGCGGCGAGCCGTCGCCGAAGTCGTAGCTGTACTCGGGCGCGCCTTCAGCGTCGGAGCCGAACGTGACCGGCACGCCGGTGTCCACGTCGCGCGGCCCGCCCAGCGACGGCCTCACCTGCCGGACGATGCAGCCCGGCAAGACGACGGCCGCGAGGATGAGCGGGAGGAGGCGCAGACCGCCCCTCAATATTCCAGAGCGAGCCCGAACATCCAGTGGCGGCTGGACAGATCCAGCCCACCCGAGCCGAAGTCGTCCACGTTCTCGTAGGTGTACTCAGCGAAGAGGTAGCTGTGGTTCACGCCGAGGTCCACGTCGAAGTCACGAGCGAGCCGCGGCTCGAGCACGTCCAGCAGCAGCGACAGGCCGCCGGTGAAGCTGTAGCCCCACTTGCCGCCGGCCGCGCGTTCGCCGTTCACGAACTCGACGCCGTCGCCCTTCGTCGCCCACCACAGATCGTAGACGAGCCCCAGCTTCGCGTAGGGCACCAGCGGCACGCCCCAGTGCAGCGCGGCGTAGTCGAAGCGGTAGATGCCGAGCACGCGCAGCGGCAGGACTTTGAGC
>JBJMQN010000115.1:0-3867 GCA_045802665.1 Myxococcaceae bacterium
CCCGCTGCGCGAACGAGACGGACGGCACGATGAACAGGAGCGCGACGAGGAGATTTTTCATGGGGTGAACTGGAGGACGACGCCTTTGCTGGCGAACTCCTCCTGGAACTCGGCCGGTGGCGGAGAGAGGTGACCGACCTTCTTCACCGCCGCGAGCACCGCGTCGTTGAAGAGATCGTTCTGAGAGGGGGCGATGAGCTTGCTGAAGGTGATCTCGCCCGTGCGGCTGATCTTCACCAGCACCTGCGCCTTCAAGTACATGCGCTCCTGCTCGGAGATGGTGTCGCTCACGTTGTACTCGCGGCGAATCTGCGAAGTGATGAGCGCGGCGTACTGATCGCCAATCGCCTCGGACGACGTCCCGTTCACATCGCCGTTCTCCTGCCCCGTGGAGTCATCCGGCTTCGGCGCCTTGCCCAGCTTGTCGAACGCGCCGAACAGCGACTTCTTGCTCTGGGAGCTCTTGTCGCCCGTCTGCGCCTTCGTCTCCTGCGGCTTCACGTTCGGCACGGGGATGGGCGTCGTCTTCTCCGGCACCACGTCCTCTTTCTGAGAGGGCGGCGCCTTCACCTCCTGCGGCGGAGGCGGGAGCTGGTCCTTGGTGGGCAAGAGCTTCTGATCGCGCGGCTTGCCGAGCTTCACGAGCTCCGCGTGGATCGGCTTCTGATCCAGGTTCACGTCCGGCGTCAGCTTGAAGTAGCTGAACAGCAGGATCGATCCGAACAGCGCGACGTGGCCACCCAGCGAGCCGAGCAGAAACGGGCCCATCCGGGACGGCTTCCGGACGAACGCGCTCTGCAGGGCCGGGTTCATGCCGTTCAAAACGTCAGCGCCCCTTCTTCGGTTCCTTCATCGGTGCCGCATACGGATCGGTGATCATCCCGACGTTGGCGATGCCCGCCCGCTGCGCTGCCGCCATCACCTCGACGACGACGCCGTACGGAATCGTCCGGTCCGCGTGGAGGTAGATCTCCTTGTCCGTCTGAGCCTTCGCGTTCGTCTTGAGCTTGGTCTCCAGCTCGGCCAGCGCAACTTCCGCATCTCCGATGAACACCCGCTGAGAGGCGTCGATGGACAGCACGATCTTCTTCTCGTTCGCCTCTACCGGTGCGGCCTTCGCCGGCGGCAGGTTCACCTTCACGCCCTGCTGGATGAGCGGCGCGGTCACCATGAAGATGATGAGCAGCACCAGCATCACGTCCACCATCGGCGTGACGTTGATCTCGTTCATCGTGGTGCGCCCGGGCGCGCCTTTTCCTCCGCCCATTGCCATGGCTATTTGAAGAAGTGCCGCTTCACGATGTTGAGGAAGTCCGAGCTGAAGTTCGCCATCTCGGTGTCGAACACCCGGATGCGGGACACGAACGAGTTGTACGCCACCACCGCCGGGATCGCGGCGAACAGGCCCGCCGCCGTCGCGAAGAGCGCGTTGCCCACCGGCCCCGCCACCGTGGAGAGCGTCGCGTTGCCCTTGTCCGCGATCTCGTTGAACGCGTTCAGGATCCCCATCACCGTCCCGAACAGCCCCACGAACGGCGCGACGGACCCGACGGTGCCGAGGAAGCTCACCTTGCCCTCGAGCTCCGTCAGCTCCGAGGTCGAGGCGCGGTTGAGCGCGCGCTCCACGTTCTCGATTCCGCCGAGCCGCTCGGCCATCGCGGCGGACTGGCCTTCCTTGGTCTGCGCCAGCTTGCTGAGCTCTTCGTAACCGGCGCGGAAGACCTTGGAGAGCGGGGAGGCGTCCAGCGTCTGCGCGGCCTGGTAGATGGCCTCCAGCCGAGATGCCTTCCAGAACGCGTCGAGGAAGGTGACTGACTGAGCGCGCGCGCGGGACAGCTGCATCGACTTCATGATGATCAGCGCCCAGCTGAACGCGGAGACGGCCATCAGCAGCACGAGCACGAACAGCTCGACGATGGAGGCGCTCTTGACGATCTCCAGGTAGTTCATCGCCGCGAGCGCCGGCGAGAGAGAAACGAGCATGGTGGGCTGGGTGGGTAACACCGCTACCTTGATCGGTAAAGCTCAGGTTTCACAGGGGGCTCACAGCTGCCGTCCATGTAAGTGCGTCTTTGGGCCCACGCTTTTCGTGCGTTCTCGGCGTGAATAGGAAACGATGGCGTCCGTCTTTGGCCCCGAGTGCAGCACGCACCGGCGCCAGGAGGCGCTCCTGCCATGAACTCAAAACTGCTGACCGCATTCCTCGTCGTCGCAAGCCTGTCTTCAGGCTGCATCATCCACAACGAAAACCACGGCGGCGGCGGCGGTGTTCCGCCTCCTCAGCACGTCGCTCAGCCCGGCGACGTGACCGTCAGCTGGAGCTTCGCGGGCGCCACCTGCTCCGACGTTCCGCAGGTGCAGAAGGTCGTCATCAACATCCCGGGTGAGACGCTGGAGAACGCGGGCACCTACTCCTGCCTCGTCGCGAACTATCCGGGCATCGTGCTCCACAACTTCGCGGGCGGCGCGTACACCTTCACCATCGACGCGCTCGGCTACGACAACAAGACGCTCTACACGGGCTCGGGCTCGTTCACGGTGGATGGCAGCGTCCGGGTGAACATCGATCTCACCCCGGTCAACGCGCCGACGTCCTACGCGTACCTGACCTGGACCTTCCCGGCGAACTCGCTCTCCACCAACCCGACCTGCGCTCAGGCTGGCGCGAACGGAATCTCCAAGGTGGACGTGACGATCGACAGCATCACCGAGACGGTGGACTGCAGCCTCGGGCAGAGCGCGCAGGGCTACACCACGCCGTACCTGAACGCCGGCACGCACAACATCACCATCGTGGCGCGCGACGCTTCGGGCTACGCCTACTACGCGTACGACGGCACGCTGCAGACGTTCAACGGCAACCCGGCCTCGGGCAACTACGGGCTGCTCTGGGCGGTGGGCGGCGCGTCGGTGAAGTGGACTCTCATCGACGGCAGCACGGTCGTCACCTGCACGCAGGCGGGCGTCACGAACGTCGGCGTGAACTTCCAGGACATGAACGGCAAGTGGCTGTACGCGGACTCCGCCAACAACCCGGTCGACGACGTGCAGCCGTGCAACCCCGGGCAGGGTGCGGTGACCTACGACTACCTGCCGCCCGGCCAGTACCACGTGTGGGTGGGGGCCGCGGGCGCCAACAACTCCGCCTTCGCGAGCGCCACCCCGGGCCCCATCGTGACGGTGAACGCCGGCAGCTTCCCCACCGCGCAGCAGGCGCTGAACGTCTCGGTGACGCGGTACCAGTAGCCCACATCGGAATCGGCTGAACGCGCGGCGGTCTCCTGAGCAGGGAGGCCGCCGTTGTCGTTTTCAGGGGTGGGCACCGTTCGTGCTACTCAAGGCCTCCGATGCGGCAGCAGGGACACAAAGCGATCGGCGTTTTCGACTCCGGTGTGGGCGGGCTCACGGTGCTCAAGGCGCTGATGGCGCGGCTGCCGCACGAATCCACCGTTTATCTGGGCGACACCGCGCGAGTGCCCTACGGCACCAAGTCCGCCGAAGTCGTCACCCGCTACTCGGTGCAGAACGCGAAGTTCCTGATCGAGCAGGACATCAAGCTGCTCGTGGTGGCGTGCAACACCGCGTCCGCCGTCGCGCTCCCCGCGCTGTCGAAGGAGCTGAAGATCCCCGTCGTCGGTGTGATTCAGCCGGGCGCGCAGGCAGCGGCTCTGAAGACGAAGAACCGCAAGGTTGCGGTCATCGGCACGCCGGGGACGATCAAGTCGGGGGCGTATCAGCGCGAGCTGGAAGCCGCGTGTCCCGGCGTCTCCGTCGTTGGCCGGCCGTGTCCCATGTTCGTCCCGTTGGCCGAAGAGGGCTGGACGGATGGCGAGATCGCCCGGCTCGCGGCGGAGCGCTATCTGGGAG
>JBJMQN010000116.1:0-7457 GCA_045802665.1 Myxococcaceae bacterium
GCATCCAGAAGAACGTCGCGTCGCCGATGTCGTTCTTCACCACCGTGTTGTCCCAGTCGAACACGGCGACCGGACGCTTCGCGGGGTTGAACTGCGTGCCAGACACGCCCAGCGTCTTCATCATGTCGTTGAGCCGCGTCTCGTTCGTCCCCGCCCAACCTCCGATGCGTGAGTCCAGCAACCTCAGCAGCGGCTCCGGCGGCGAATAGCCTGCGTCTCCCTGTGGGCCCGGAGGCCCGACCGGACCTTGAGCTCCGTCATCTCCGTTCGCGCCCGCCGCGCCCGCCGGTCCCGCGGGACCTTCGATGCACGCCACACCCAGCAACGACGCGATCACTGCACCCAGCACTGCACTCCGTCCGGCCTGGAGCTTCATGTCTGTGCTTCCCCCGATAGGGCCTTGATTGGCCGCGGCCGCCCAGAGCAGCGCGCGTGCCATGCAGCCTCAGTGCGGTTTTTCAGGGGAAAGCGAACGCGGATTGCGCACGCGCTTGCTCACTGAGCTGTGCAGCGTGCAGCAGACACCACGGCCCCGGACGTCGCTGCGCCCGAGGCCGAAGTCTCAGCGACCCGAGGGGATTTCCGGAGACGGATTCCCGAGGGGCCTATCTACCGCGCGTCGAAGTCAGCGCCGTTGTCGTCAATCTCCGGCTGCTGCGACGAACCGCCCTTCCCGCTCTGATCTTCCAGCTTCGACGGCGGCGCTTCGTTTTGATTCTGCTCGTCGTTCACCTTCTGCTGCGAAGACGTTCCCGCGCTGCCCGAGCCGCCCACGCCTTTCGCCCCTTCGTTCGGGAGCACGATCTCCACGCGGCGGTTGTTCGCGCGTCCCTCGGGCGATCCGTTGTCAGCGACGGGCCGATTCTCGCCATAACCCAGCGAGGCGATCTGTTCGGGGCTCACGCCGCGCGAGACGAGGTAGCTCTTCACCGAATCCGCGCGCCGTTGAGACAACTGCAGGTTGTAGCTGTCGTCGCCGATCGCATCCGTGTAGCCCTCCACGCGGAACTGCTCGTCCGGCGCCTGCTTCAGCACGTCCGCAACGACGTCCAGGCGCCGCTTCGCATCCGGCAGCAGGCTCGCTTCGTCGAACGCGAAGAGCACGCTGCCGTTCAGCGTCACCACCATCCCGCGCGCTTCCTGCTTCACCGAGGCCACCTGCTCCAGCGCCTTGCGCGCTCGCGCCTCGGCGTCGTTCTTCGCCTGCTCCTCGGTCTTGAGCTGCTGCTCGCGCTGCTGCAGTTCTGCTCGCTGACGATCCAGCTCCTGCTGCTGCTTCGCCTGCGCGTCCGCAGAGGCTTTCAGCTGCGCCTGTTGCGAGACGAGCGCGTTCTGCGCGGCCTTCAACTCCGACTCGCGCTGGCTGAGCTGCGACTGAGCGGCGTTCGCCTGCTGGCGGGCCGCGTCGGCTCTCGCCTGGGCATCGGTGCGCGCGCTGCTCTCCGAGGCGGCCTGACGCTGAAGCTCATCCGCTCGGGCCTGGGCTTCGGCGGCGTTCCGCGCTGCGGCCTCGCGATCCGCCTGCGCCTGCTGCAGTTGCGCCTGTCGCTGCTTCTCCAGCGCTATCTGCCGCTGCCTCCATTGGTCGTAGCCGCTCCTGTCGACATGGACGGAGACGGTCGAGTGCTGTTGAACGGGAACGGGCTGCGGGCTCTCGTCGGCGCGCGCTTCTTCGCGGGCGCTCGTGCAGGCAAAGCTCACTGCTCCGGCGAGGACAGCCGAAATGACGATGTGGCGCATGGCGCTCACCTCCGGACGTTCAGGTGGCCATGGGTCCGCTTGCCGACAATGGCGTCCGCCCACAGGCTGAGTGGATGCCGTCTGCAACGGTCCGCCTGTACGGCTGCCTGAACGACTTCCTGGCGAGCAGCGCACCCCCCGAGCAGGTCGCCACGTTCAGCGGGTCACCAGCGGTCCGCGATCTCCTCGAGTCGCTGGGCCCGCCGCACGTGGAGATCGAGCTCCTGTTGATCGACGGTGAGCCCAAGCCCTTCTCCTCCCGAGTGAACGACGGCGCCCGCGTCGCCGCCTACCCCGCGTTCCACGGCATCGACGTGCCGAAGGAGCTGCTCGCGACGCCTCCGATCAAGGACGTGCGCTTTCTCCTCGACGGACACCTGGGGACGCTCGCGCGAAACCTGCGCCTGCTCGGGTTCGACGCGGAGTACGAGCAGAATCCGGCGGACGAAGCACTCGCCGCCGCATCCGTTGGTCGCATCCTTCTCTCGCGCGACCTCGGGCTCTTGAAGCGGACCGCCGTCATCCACGGCTACTTCCCGCGCAGCACCGATCCCCGGCATCAACTGGCCGAGGTCGTGCGCCGGTTCGAGCTGAAGGCTCTCGCGCGCCCGTTCACCCGCTGCCTTCAATGCAACGGGCCGCTACGCGAGGTCAGCAAAGCCAGCGTGCTCGCCTCACTGCCTCCTCACACGGCGCAGACGCAAGGCCGGTTCAAGCAGTGCGGCGCCTGTGGCCAGGTGTTCTGGGCGGGCTCCCACCACGCGAAGCTCCAGAAACTCGTCGACGAGGTGCTCGCCGGGCCCTGACCAGCCAGCCGGACGTGCGGCCCTCGGAGCGCGGGATGCTTCATTAAGGGAGGCAGCCTTCGCAGGTTTTCTGAACAAGGGAGGCCCCGATGCCACAGAAGACTCCACAGGAACGCGCGCGGAAGTCGAAGGCGCGCGGCAGCACCATGGTCGTCCGGACGACCGACGTCCGCGACACAGGCGGAAAATCCAACCACGCGACGAAGAAGAGCAAGAGCATCATCCGCGAACGCTCCTTCTACGATCGCAGCGTGAGCCACGCCGCAGCGCCGGGCGAAGGACTTCACCGGGACCCGGAAGCGGGACTGCATCCCGACGGCGCCGCTCGGCGATTCCGGAAGTCTGGCCGCAAGAAGGTGCTCTCCACCGATCGCGGAAACTTCCCCGTCGCCACAGTCAACGGCCGCAAGAAGCGCCCGAGCCGCATGCACGTGAAGAGCAAGGGCGGCCCGCGGAAGCGGATGCGGCTGCACGGCGGATAGATTCTCGGATCGCGAGAGCGGAAGATTCGGCGCGATTGGCTCCTCCGCGAGCGGTGTGCGTAGAGTGCGCGGCCCGTGAAGAGGACCGTCGCGCTCATCGCCGCTCTCTGCGCTTTCGCGTGCAGCCCGACGCCGCCGCCGATCGGGTCGGGCGAGCCTGCGGCTGCGATCGCGAGCGACGATGCGGGCGCCGAAGCGGACGCGGGCTCCGATGCTGACGCAGGTGCCGACTTCGACGCGGGCTCTTCAGACGCCGGCCTGGATGTCGATCGCGATGGCCTCGAAGACAGCTACGAGAACCGGCTCGCGCGCGACTACCTGCCGTTCTTCTCCATGGATCCTCAGGACGGCTGTCCGCTCTCCGGCATCCTCTTCCGAGCGCGCCCGCACCCCAAAGATCCGAACCTCGTGTTCGTGATCTACGACCGCCTCTATCAGCGCGACTGCGGCCTCTCCGGTCACGTGGGCGACGACGAGGTGTTCTCCGTCACGATCGATCCGCGAAAGCCGTTCCCTGCCGGGCTCACGGCGATGAAAGCGATCTCCCATCAGGGCACCGCGTGCGAACGCGTGAGCACCTGCGATCGCTGCGGGGGCAGCGCGTGCACGTTCAACTCGGCGCAGCTCCCCGTCGTCTTCGCGAGCAAGGACAAGCACGGCAGCTACGTGGACACGTCCACGTGCCAGTTCAGCTGCTTCGACTCCTGCACCCTCGCCGCGAATTCGTCGGTGCCGCCCATGCAGAACGCCGGCGAGCCCGGTGCACCAATGACGAATAATTTGAGCACAAACGGATTCGTCACCGCGGCGAACGGCTGGACGGAGAGCTCGCTCTTCGATTTCGATCCGTGGGCGGCCGGTAAAGAATTCGGTACTGCGGGTGTGGTCGCCTCAGATCTGGTCGACCCAGCGTTCGACACACCCGCGTGCGCGGCGCCGTAACCCACCGGAAAAATTAGTCAATCCACACCCGGGGGAATCCCGTACCCGAGTGGCACCAGTGGACTTCCTGCGGCTTGTGTGGAATTAAACAGGCCGCTTGTCCGGCGGTCCGCGCCCGGTCCGCCGCACCCCATCCATGCTGGAGCACTCTGTGTCCCGACTCGCCTCTCACGTTTCCGCCGGCCCCGAGGCCGCGCGCGTGCAGTCGCTTCCTGTGGTCGCAGTCCGCCCGGTGATGCTCGCCATTGACGCCGAGCCCTCCTCCCAGGAGCAGTGGCGGCTGCTGTTCGGCAACCGCTTCGAAGTTCGCGCGGTGAAGCTCGAGGAAGGGCTGCTCACCGCGGAGACCTCGCCGTTCGACGTGGTGCTGCTGGATCTGCGCACCGCGAACGATCCCGCGCAGGTGCTCTCGCGGCTCCGGCAGCGTCAGCCTCAGGCGGCGATCCTCGCGATCGCGGCCTCCGCGCAGGCGGCGGTCGCCTCGCTCAGCCAGGGCGCGACGGACTACGTCCTCAAGCCGGTGGCCAATGGTGAAGAGGCTGCAGTCCGGGTGGAAGCGGCGCTCGCTCGTCGCCGCGCGGGTGCGGACGCGGAGCTGCTCGCGACCCCGTACAGCGCCGCCCGGTCCGCGCTGATCAAGAACTTCGACGTCCGCTACCTGCAGGGGCTGATGCGCGCGACCCGCGGCAACATCTCCGAGGCCAGCCGCCGCAGCGGCATCGACCGCGCGAACCTGCGCCGGATGCTCAAGCACCACGGCATCTCGCCCATGGACTTCGGGGCTGTCCGCCCGGCGCGAGCGGTCACCGCGGCAAGCTGAACCGCGCACCACTTTACGTCCCGCGCCCTCGTGACCATCATCTGCACCATGGTCGGGGTGTCGGCAGTTCGGGGCGTGCGGGGGCGCGCGGAGAAGGCTCTTCAGAGCTGGACCGTGCGGAGTTTGATGATCGGCGCGGTCGGCAGCGTCGTCGATCTGAGTGTGCTGCTGCTGACGGTGAAGGTGCTCGGATTCGTGGCACCTCTCGGGGCAGCGTGTGGGGTCGCGCTCGGTGCGGCGACCAACTTCACCCTGAACCGGCGCTACTCGTTCAAGCAGGATCATCTGCCCTTCGCGGGGCCCGCGATCCGCTTCGCGATCGGGACTGCGATCCTGACCTTCATCCACGCGATGGTGGTCTCGCAGCTGTCGAACCGCTTCCACGCGCCGCTCCTCGTCGCCAAGTACTCGGCGGACGTGATGGTGCTGCTCGGCGGGAACCTCATGCTGCTGCGGTACGTCGTGTTCCCGAAGAACGCGGGGACGCCGGCCATCGCGCCAGCTCCGGCCGCTGCCGCGGCTGCTGCGGCGTAGAGCCTGTCTGACCGAAGCGCGATAAGACTCTCTCCGCCGTGCTCGACCAGCGCCTCGACGTCGCCACGCCGGACCGGGTGGCCCTGAAGCTTCCGATCGCCGGGATTGGTTACCGGACGCTCGCGTACCTCGCGGATGCGCTGGCGATGTTCGCGGTGTGGCTGGTCCTCTACTTCGCGACGTCGTTCCTCACGAACCTCTGGGATGCGTTCAAAGCGCTCTCGGGGCTGTGGCAGGCGATCGCGGTGTTCGGCGTCTTCGCCGCTCAGTGGTGCTACTGGACCGCGTGCGAGATCTTCGGGAACGGGCAGACGCTGGGGAAGAAGCTGCTCGGCATCCGGGTGGTGCGCGTGGATGGCTCGCCGATCACGCCGCTGGAGAGCGTGCTTCGGAATCTCCTGCGCTTCGTGGACTTCCTTCCGCTGCTCTACGCGGCGGGAACCATCACGATGCTGCTCACGCGCGACAACCGGCGGATCGGAGATCTCGTCGCCGGCACGCTGCTCGTCCGTGAAGAGCGGATCGATCTCGCGCGCTACGCAGTAGCGCCGATCATCACCTCCGCGCCGATGATCAGCTCGCAGCAGCTCTCTCCCGAGGAGCAGGAGCTTCTGCTCTCGTTTCTTCAGCGCGCGACTCAGCTGGACCCTTCCGCCCGCGAGCGCCTCGCGCGCAAGTTCGTCCAACACTTCGGACGCCAGCTGGACGAGGCATCGCGCACGGCGGTCCTCGCCTCCGTGCACTCCGCTGAAGCCTTCCTCCGGCAGCTCTCCGAGCAGCAGTCGCGCACATGAGCGAGCCCCTCACAGCGTTCGTTCAACGCCGCAAGCCGGACTGGGACGCGCTGGAGACGTTGCTGAAAGCGCGCGCGAACGGACAGCTCACGCTTGCGGACGTCGAGAAGCTGGACCGCCTCTACCGCCGAGCGACGGCCGATCTCGCTCGCGCGCAGAGCTTCTACGCCGGCACCGACGCCGAACGATTCCTGAACCAGCTCGTCGCGAGCGGCTACGCGTCCATCTATCGCCCCCGCCCGGACCGCTGGGCGCAGCTTCGGAAGTTCTACCGCTACGAGCTGCCACGGACTTTTCGGCGCGAGCGGCGCTACGTCGCGTTCAGCGTCTCCGTCTTCCTGCTCGGCATTCTGCTCGGCGCGCTGGTCGTCGCGGTGGAGCCGCGCGGCGCGGAGCTGCTCGTGCCGGAGCATCTTCGCGCCAAGCTGCACGCGCACGAGATCTGGACCGACGACATCCTTCAGGCGACTCCACCCGGCGTCGTCGCGTCCCAGATCAGCACCAACAACCTCACCGTGCTGATCACCACGTTCGTGAGTGGGCTCGCGCTGGGACTGGGGCCCTTCCTCGAGCTCGCGTTCAACGGCGTGTTCCTCGGCGCGACCGCAACCGTCGCCGCGCAGAACGAGATGCTCGGCAAGCTCATCGACTTCATCGCCGCGCACGGACCGGTGGAGCTCTCGGTGATCGTGCTCTCGGGCGCCGGCGGTTTCATCCTCGGCCACGCGCTCATCGAGCCGGGCGAGCACAGCCGCGGACGGGCGCTGCAGCTTCGTGGACGCGAGGCGCTGAAGCTGGTGCTCGGCGTGTCACCCGCGCTGGCGTTGATCGCCTTCGTCGAGGGCTACATAAGCCCGGGCGACATGTTCCCGACCGTCGTGAAGGCGATCCTCGGGCTCGCGCTGGGCGCCGGGCTGTGGACCTACCTGATCGCTTCGGGGAGAGACGCCGACGTCGAGCCCGCGGAGAGCGCCTCGGACTTGCGCCGTTCGCGGTGACTCACGATGCGTTCGTAGGCCAGGTTGAGCTCGCGCATCTTCTCCGGCGAGCCGCCGCGGTCCGGGTGATTCTGCAGAGCGAGCTCGTGGTATTTCGCGCGCACCGTCTCCGCCGAATCCATCGGTGAGACGCCGAGCGCGCGGTAGGGATCCTGATCGTCCAGCGCCTGCAGCCAGCGCTCGAGCCGGTCCTTCACCGCTTCGAACTGCTCCTCCTTCTCCGGCTCGCTGATCCGGTGCGAGCGGACCTTGGTGTCAGCGCGGAACACTTCGGTGTACGCCGAGGACACCCAGCGATGACACGAGGCGCAGCGGAAGTAGCGGACCCGGTTTCCGCTCCC
>JBJMQN010000117.1:0-5494 GCA_045802665.1 Myxococcaceae bacterium
ACAATCTAACAAAACACACCAACTTCATAACTTGAACCAGCTCCTCGTGGGTGATCTTCTCCCCATCGGTCCAGCTCACGAACGCGCGATCCGCATCCGCGTAGAGAAGATGAAACGCGTTGTACGAGCGCGGATCCAGCCGCTGCATCCGCTTCCAGATCGCATCCGCTGACGGCAGCCGCAGCACCTCCGTCACGATCTCTCCACGAGACCTGCGCTCCGGATACCTCGTCGTCAGATAGCGGTTGGTGATCGCGCAGAACACGCGGCGCGCGTTGAGCCCCACCCAACTGCCGCCGGCCTGTTCGTCCACCGGCGCCACGAAGGGCTGCGCTCCCGGCCAGAGCCGCGGTCCGGACGCCGGACGCTGAAGGTTCTCATCGCGGTTCGCGGCGACGAGCAGCGGAAAACGCGGGTGCTGTTTCCAGGCGACGAAGAGCGTGCACATCTAGGCGCCGCGCTCGCTCTTCGCGATGAACTCCGCGACCTGAAGCCAGACGGCTTCGAAGTTGGCGCGTCGGAACTGCGTACCGGTGGCGATCCAGTCGTAGTGCGGCGGGTTGTGAACGCTGTCGCTGAAGTGGCCGATGATGTCGTGATGATCCGCGCGGGCGGCGTGGAGCACCTCGCCGAAGATCTGTGAGCGGGTGGGGACGATCCCGTCGTTTTCGTCCGCGCCGAGCACCTCGCCGAACACGCGGATGATCTGCTCGCGGGCCTGATCGTTGAGCGGCGGGAGAAACGAGTCCTGCATCCCGGAGGCGATCCGGTGCAGCGCGCTGAACACCGTGTGCGTCGCCTGCGCCGCGGGGTCGAGGCCGGCAGCGAACGTCGAGCCAATCCCGGGCCGTCTCGCGCAGGAGAGGACGCTCGCGAGTTGAACGCCGGGGCGGGGATGCACGCGCAGGTTGAACTCCGCCATCCCCTCCGGCGCGAGCTGCGGGATCAGCGATTGATCCTTCGAGACCTCGTCGAAGAACTGGCTCAGCGCCGCCTTGCGATCGTCCGAGAAGTCGCCGAGCAGTTGCGAGAAGAGCTGGTCCAGCACCGGGCTGTTCACGGGCGAGAGATCGTCCAGCTTCGCGAACAGTGCGCCCAACTTGAGCAGCACCGCCAGCGGAACGCTCCCGAGCCTCAGCGTGTGAATAGTTACCAACGACAACAGTTGCAGAAGCCGCGCGCCGGGCACCGTCTGGAAGAACGACGCGAGCGGCGTCCCGTGATGCGGCGTCGACACCGTCACCAGCGTCTTCACGCGCTGCGCCCACGGCTCGGGGACCATCGAGGCCGGGAGCTGCACGTTCGGCGAGAGGAAGAGCCGCGCGTCGAGCCCGCCGGTGGAGTGGCCGATGAGGTGAATACTGCCGGCGGAGGGGCCGGTGGTGTCAGCGATGGATTCGAGGAGCCGTGCCGCTCGGCGTTCGATCGACGCGGTGGGGTGGGTCTTCACCGCATGAACTTCGGCGGTGAGGCCGAGCGCGCTGAAGGCCTCCTGGAGGTAGCTCCGGACGTGCCCGAAGTAGGTGAGATCCCCGAGGTTTGCGAAGCCGAAGAAGCCGGGGACGAGGTAGACGTGGAGCAAACACCCACATGAAAAGCACGCCGGAAAAATCTTTGTCACCAGAAAGGGGCTGGCTGCGTTGACCCGCTGAAAGGAGACGTAAGCCATGAGGAACGTGACCCGGACGCAAGGTGAACATCGCAGTGAGGGAGGCCGGCTGGTGACGGTGGACGGCCGCGAGCTGCCGCTCATCGGAGTGGAGGTGAAGGCGGAGGCGGGCGGTGGAGTCGCTCGCGTGACGCTGACGCAGCACTTCAAGAATCCGTACGAGGAGCCGTTGCACGTCACCTACCAGGTGCCGATGCCGCAGGACGGCGCGGTGGCGGGCTACGCATTCCGGATCGGCGAGCGGCGCGTCGTGGGCGAAGTGGATCGGCTTCGCATGGCGCGCGAACGCTTCGAACGCGCGATCGTGGAGGGCAAGACCGCGGCGCTGCTCACGCAGGAGCGTTCGAACCTGTTCACGCAGGAGCTCGGCAACGTGCCGCCCGGCGAGCGCATCACGGTGGAGCTCTCGGTGGATCAGCGGCTGCGCTGGCTGTCCGAGGGCATGTGGGAGTGGCGCTTCCCGACCGTCGTGCCGCCGCGGTACCTCGGCGCGCAGGGCAGGGTGGCGGACGCGGAGCGCGTGAGCGTGGACGTGGCGGAGAAGCCCACCGGCATCGGCGCGACGCTGGAGCTCTCCATCGCGGACGGCATCGCGGACGGACGGCGGCCGGAGTCGCCGAGCCACTCGGTGCAGTTCGCGACGGCGGCGGGCCGGACGACCGCGCGGATCGAACAGGGTGTCGCGCTGGATCGCGATCTCGTCGTGCGCTGGCCGGTGACGGCGCTGTCTCCGGGCGTGACGCTGCTCTCGGGGCGCCCTCAGACGAAGTCGGCCGCGAGCGACTACAGCTACGGGCTGCTGACGCTGGTTCCTCCGGCGATCGACACGGGCCGCATCTCGCGCGATCTCGTCGTGCTGTTGGACGTCAGTGGATCGATGTCCGGGCCGCCGATGGACAGGGCGAAGCGCGTCGTGGGTCAGCTCATCGAGACGCTGGATGAGCGTGACTCCGTGGAGCTCATCGCGTTCAGCGACCGGCCGTACCGCTGGAAGAGGGAGGCGGTCGCGGTGAACGAGAAGATGAAGCGCGCCGCGATCGAGTGGGTGATGAACCTGTCGGCGGGCGGCGGCACCGAGATGAAGTCCGGCGTGCAGGAGGCGATTCGGCCGTTGCGCGGCGAGGCTCAGCGTCAGGTGATCCTCGTCACCGACGGGCACATCGGGTTCGAGTCGGAGATCGTGCGCGAGCTGATCGAGCATCTGCCGTCCAGCGCTCGGCTTCATGCGATCGGCGTGGGCTCGTCGGTGAATCGCGCGCTGACGGGTCCTGCTTCCCGAGCGGGCCGCGGCGTGGAGATCATCGTCGACCTGGATGAGGACGCGGAGCGCGGCGCGGCGAGGTTGATCGCGGCGACCCGGGCGCCGGTGCTGGTGGAGCTGCGCGCGTCCGGTGACGCGCTGGTGGACGTTGCTCCGCAGTCGGTGCCGGATCTGATGGGCGGCGCGCCGGTGCTGATGTCGCTCAAGCTCCGGCCACAGGGCGGAAAGCTCGTGCTCGCTGGCCGCACTCCGGAAGGCGCGTACGAGAAGACGATCACCGTGCCGGCCGTTTCGCCCGGAGAGGGGAGCGGGGCGATCGCCGCGCTGTTCGCTCGGGAGAAGGTGGAGGATCTGGAGATGAAGCTCGCGGGCGGAAGTCCTCGCGGCGAGATCGACGCTCAGATCGAGGCGATTGGGCTCACGCACCAGATCGCGACGCGGCTCACGGCGTGGGTCGCGGTGAGCGAGCAGCAGACAGTGGATCCGACCTCGCCCACGCGGCGTCAGACGGTTCCGCAGGAGCTGCCGCACGGGATGTCGGCGAGCGGCATCGGTCTCCGGCCCGCTGTCGGCGCGGTCGCTCAAGCGGGACCCATGGCTCAGGCCGTGGGCAGGATGGCGAAGACGGTCGCGCCCGCGCCGTCTGCTGCGGCACCACGCGGGAGGATGTCTTCTGCCGGAGCACCCCCTCCGCCGCCGCGTCGCCAGGCCGAGAAGAAGGCGCTCGACACACTCGGGTTCGATGACGAGGAGGGTGCCCCGATGGAAGAGGCGACCGCGCCTCTGCTCGAGACCGAAGCGCACCTCGAACGGCTGGTGTCGAAGGACAAGAAGAAGGGCGCGGCGGAGCCAATGGCACCGAAGGGGGACGCCGGTCCGTCGAACGTGTTCCTCAAGGGCAAGCGGCTCGCGTCGGCGGATGGCTCGGTGACGATCGAGATCGAGGCGGACGCGATGGAGTGGGATCCTTCCGCCGAGTTCGAAGCGGAGCTCGAGGACGGCTCGCGCGTGAGAGTGAAGGCCGAGGAGAAGAAGAGCACCCGGAAGTCGAAGGTGAACGCGGGGACGCTGCTGCGCCTCACGTTCGCTGACCCTGGCAAGCGGGTGCTCACGCTGAGCTTCTTCTCGAACGGCGTGCACTATCGAGTGAGCCTCTGATGGATCTCGACCTGGAGCTGGCCGCCATCGCCGCTGGAGACGCCGACGCCTTCGGTCGGTGGCTGCAGCACGCCGAGCGGCCGCTCCGGGAGAGCCTTCGGACCTTCGCGAGAAAGGTCGACACCGAGGCGGCGCTGCAGGAAACGCTGCTTCGAGTGTGGCAGGTGGCGCCCAAAGTGAATCGCGACGGCCGTCCGAACGCGCTGCTTCGGATGGCCGTCCGCGTTGCGAGGAACGTGGCGATCTCGGATCTGCGGCGGCGGCGTGAAGAGGTCCCGGCGAATGCGGAGGATGCGCCGGAAGTGCCAGTGGATCCCGAATCGCCGGACCCGATGCTTCGAGAACGCATCAAGATCTGCGTGGAGAAGTTGCCGAAGCAGCCGCGGCTCGCACTGGAAGCGCGCCTGGTCTCGAGCGGCCGCGACACCGACGAATCGATCGCGCAGAAGCTTCAGATGCGGCTGAACACCTTCCTTCAGAACTTCGGGCGCGCGCGAAAAGCCCTCGAAGAATGTCTGCGTCGGGCGGGCGTGGAGATCCTCTGACCATGGCCAACGAACGCGAGCTCTTCGAAGAAGCAACCACGGCGTTCCGCGCTCAGAACGCGGACGGAAGCGTGCGGCCGCACCCGGCGTGGATGGATCTCTCCGAGGACGATCGGGAAAGGTTGTTCGAGGAGACACTGCGTGTTCGCGAGATCGAGAAGGCGCTGGACCCCGCCGGGATGAGCACGACCGCGAAGTTGATCCTCCGTCGGATCAAGCGTCAGTCGCCCTGAGCTATCCTCCGTCCATGACCTGCACCCGCTGCGGAGCCTGCTGCGTCGCGCCCGACATCGCGGCGTTGGACAAGCCGCTCGGGCTGCGTTGCCCGAACCTGACGGCGGACAACCTCTGCAGCGTCTACGAGAACCGCCCGCAGGTCTGCCGAAGCTACGAGCCCGATGAAGTCTGCAAGTTGATCGAGGCGCCGACGCTGGAAGAGCGCGTCGCGAAGTATCTCGCGCTGTTCGAGCTCACCGGCGAAGCCGACCGCGTTCGATCCACCGGCTGCGCAAGCATGCGTGCCGCGCGAATGACCGACAGGTGAGAAGCGCTTTTCAGGGCCTCTACTCTCCGATCAAATCAATCACCGCGATCTCCGGCCTGCAGTCGAAGCGGATCCTCGGCATCCCGGGCTCCACGCCGACTCCGCGCGAGACGAACAGCGTGGTCTCCTGCACGCGGTACTCGCCCATCTCGTACTTCTTGTCGAAGGCGCTCTCGGTGATCACGGCGCCGTAGAGCGGGATGCGGACCTGTCCGCCGTGCGTGTGTCCCGCGAGGTAGAGATCCGGTTTCCGCTCCGCCGCGTGCTCCACGTCGTCCGGCGTGTGCAGCACGACGATTCGGTAGCGGTCGGGCGGC
>JBJMQN010000118.1:0-5974 GCA_045802665.1 Myxococcaceae bacterium
CAGTGACCTCGATGTTGAGCTCTTTGATCTCCGCCTCGAGCAGCTTCTCCCCGATGAGCTGATCCACCGCGGCCTTCAGCGCGTCGTTGCGGAGCTTGTTGCGCTTCGCCGGATCGCGTTCGGCCATCGCGCGGGAGAGCTCGGGGGCCGCTCGGCCTTCGACTTCGGAGAGCGGGATGACCTGGTTGTTCACCACCGCGGCGACGCGGTCCACCATCTCCGCGCGACCGAGCAACGGCGCCAGCGTCAGCGCCAACAGAATGATTCGCTTCACCGTCCTGCCCCTTCTGCGCGCGCGTCGTCGGGACGGCCTTTGCCGGTCACCGACTGCAGCGCGGGTTCGTTCACCTTGATGTCCGCCTTCGCCCGGAGCTCCTTCACGAACTCCTTCTGGGCGTTGGCGCGCTTTTCTTTGAGCAGCTTCTCTTCGATCTGAAGCCGCACGTCCGACAGCTGCTTCTTCGACGCGGGCTTCTTCTCGAGCACCTTGAACAGGTGGTAGCCGTATTCGCTCTCCACCACGTCCGAGACCTGGCCCACGCCGAGCTTGAAGCAGATCTCGTCGAACTTGGGCGGCATCACGCCGCGCGGGAAGAAGCCGAGGTCACCACCGACCTTCGCGTCCGCGGAGAGCGAATACTTCCGGGCGAGGTCCGGGAACTTCTTGCCCGCCCGAAGCTGCGCCTGCACCTTCTTCGCGTCGTCCGCGCCCTTCACGACGATCTGCTGCGCGTGGACCTCTTCGGGGACCTCGAATTCTTCGGGATGCGCCTCGAAGTAATCGGAGATCTCGTCCTCGGTGACCGCCGCGCGCGAGTAGACCTGCGACTGAAACAGCTTCTCGATCGTGAGCAGCTGCGACGTCTTCTGCTTGAGCTCCGCCATCGACAGCTGCCCCTGCGCGAGCGCCTCATCGAAACCCTCGGCCGGATAGTCCGAGCTGATCCGCAGCACGCCCCGGTCCACCTCTTCCGGGCTGACCACGATGTTCGACGCCTTCGCCGCCTGAAGCAGCAGCATGCGCTCCACCAGCGTGTCGAGCAGGGCGCGGCGGGAGATGTCCAGCTGCTCGGGAGACTGCGGGGTGAGGCCTTCCATCGACGTGAGATCGCGCGAGAGCTCGCTCTCGAAGTCCGCTCGCGAGAGGACCTCGCCGTTCACCGTCGCGATGACGTTCGGATCATCCTTCGGCTTCTTCTCGCCCTTGCAGCCGGCCAGAAGCGCCGCCGCCGCGACGAAGACCGCCAAAGCTGAGCGCCGGAACGTCATCACGAAAACCTCACTGCATCGCGTTGGGCGAAGGGAAGAAGCCCGGCTGCGGACCCTTCGGCGGCGTCGACGGGGCCTTCATGTCCACGTCCACCTTGCTGAGCGCGTCGGTGTTCACCTGGAAGTTCTGCTCTTTCTTCAGCCGCGACAGAAAGTCCGTCATGTCCTTCGTCCTGCGCTCGGAGAGGATGCGCTGGGTGATCTGCGGCTTCACCTGCTCCTGCGTGAGGTTGAGCGGGTTCTGCCGGCCCTGCAGCTTGAGGATGTGGAAACCTTTGTCTGTCTCCACAACAGGCGAGACCTTGCCAACTTCCTTGAGCTCGTCCGCCGCTGCCGCGACCTCGGCGCCGTACTGCTGCGAGAGCTCCTCTTTCGACAGGTAGCGCATGTCGCCATCCAGCGGCTTGGTCCTCGGCTCCTCGCTGTTCTCCCTGACGAGCTTTCCGAACGCCTGGAAGTCCATCGGCGGAGCGGCCGCGGCCTGCTTCTCGAGCTCCTCGGCCTTCGCCTTCTTCGCGGCGCGGTCCGGCGAATCCTTCGGCGCGGCGATGAAGAGCTGCGTCATCCGGATCATCTCCGGCTTCACGTAGTCGCCCTTGTGGCTCTCGTAGAACGCGCCGATCTCGGAGTCTTCGATCTTCTTGCCCGCCTTCTCGTCGAACTCCTTCTGCAGGAGCTTCTGGACCATCACCTTCTTGGCGGTCTCCAGAACCTCCGGATCATTCTGCAGCCCGCGCTTCTGCGCCTCCGCCGCGAGCACCTCGAAGTTCGCGAGGCCATCCACGAACTCCTTCTTCGCCTCCACCGTCTGGAAACGCGTGCGAGCGAACGGGCTCATCTCCAGGAAGCGCTCTTTGAGCTCCTCCTGCGTGATGGAGTCGCTGTCCCACGTCGCGACCGGGGTGCCGGTGCCTTCGCGGTTGTGCTTGTAGTTCGGAGCCGCGCCAGAGCCGTTGTTGCAGCCGATGACGCAGAGGGAGAGGCCTAGGAGCGCGATGCGGTTCATACGGGCGCGCATGGCTAGCACACTTCAGAGGAGAGGTAAGCGCGGGCACTTGCGAGGTAGATTGCGGGCCACATGTCGCGCTGGTCGGTCTACATGCTGAGGTGTGGCGATGGCAGCCTCTACACGGGCTGCACGAATGATCTCGACGGAAGAGTGAAGCGCCACAAGACCGGAAAGGGCGCGCGCTACACCCGGAGCCGTCCGCCGGTCAGGCTCGTCTGGCATGAGCCGGTGCTGGATCGGAGCGCGGCGCTGAAACGCGAGGCAGCGCTCAAGAAGCTCACGCGGTCAGAGAAATTGGTGCTCGTGAAGAAGAAGCGCGTTGCTCGGGTGAAGGTGAAGCTCAGGCGGCCGGAGGCGGAGTAGCGGGCTCTTTGTGGGAGCGCTTCGCCGCGAGCGCCCGGAGCAGCAGCGCGCCGATGATGGCGATCACCACGGCTCCGATTGCCGCTCCGATGACCTGCGAGCGGATGACGCTGTTCACCGTCCCACGCGCCATCGTTGCGCAGTTTTGAGAGATGGGATCGGTCCCGGTGCCGTACCAGATGAATATGCCCGGGGCGATGAGTGTTGCGACGACGTCGCCGACCAAAGCCCCTACGAGCAGCAGCACGCCGATCCGTTTGACCATCTCCATGACGCGCGGTTCATAGCCTGTTTGCGGAAGCTTTTCGCTCGCCATGAGCGGACGGTTCCCATAGGAGTTCTTCCGTGGCCTTCATCGCCCTGGCAGCCTTCCTCGCGCTGGTGAGCGCCGGAGCGTGGCTGTTCATCGTCATCCACGCGTTTCAGCGGAGCGTCGGCACCGGGTTCCTCGTGATGCTGATCCCGTTCTACCTGCTCTGGTACGCGTTCAGTCAGTTCGAACACCCGCAGAAGGGGATCATCCTCGCCGCGTTCTTCGGCGCGGGGATGCTGTCGGTCATTCTCTACTCGGCGATGGGCAGCCAGCTCGTCGTCTCTGACGCTCCCCCCGTCGAGCTGCCGTAACAGCACTCATGGCCGTCGCCGCCACCGCGCGCTGTGCCGTCCATCCGGACGCTCCGGCGGTGGAGCTGTGTCAGCGCTGCGGGAACTTCGTGTGCGGGGATTGTCTGGAGCTCGTCGAGGGCGTTCCCTACTGCACGAGCTGCTTCAAACGATCCGTCTCCGGGAGCGCGTCGAAGCAGGCGGTGGCGGCGCTGGTGTTCTCCATCATCGGACTCAACTGCGGGTTTCTGCCGGGAATCGCGGGGCTCGTCCTCGGGATGCGGGAGCTGCGTGCGATTGAGCTCAACCAGTCCCCCGCCGCCGGGAAGTCCGTCGCGAAAGCGGCACGGACGATCGGCGTGATCAACATCGTGCTGCTCGGGCTCGCCGTCGTCGGGTTCCTGATCTGGCGGGTCGGGCGTTCCGGCCGCTGAGCGTCAGACGCCGCGCGCGTTCGGATCCCAGAGGTACTTGTGCTGCTGGAGCTGGAAGCGCACCGGGAGCTTGTCCGCGATGATCCATTCCGCGAGCTCTTTCGGGTGGAGCTTTCCGAAGACCGTGGAGAACAGCAGCGAAAATGGCTTCTTGCCGAGCTGGTGATCGCTGATCAGCGCCCGGCTCCATTCGTAATCTTCGCGGCTGCCGATCACGAACTTGAGCTCGTCGTTCCGGTTCATCGAGCTGAAGTTGCGGAGATCATTCCGGTCCGCTTCGCCCGACGACGGCGTCTTCATGTCCACGATCTTGTGGACCGCCGGCGGGACGAGCCGCACGTCGATCGCCCCCGACGTCTCCAGCAGCACGGTCAGTCCATCCTTCAGAAACCGCTCCATCAACGGATACGCGCCGGGTTGCAGCAGCGGCTCTCCGCCGGTGAGCTCCACCAGTGGCGCGCCGAGCTCTTTCACTTTTGCCGCGACCTCGTCGATCGACAGCCGCTTGCCGCCTTTGAACGCGAACTCGCTGTCGCAGTACGTGCAGCGCAGATGGCAGCCGGTGAGCCGCACGAAGGTGCAGAGCAGCCCCTGATGCGAAGACTCGCCCTGCAGCGAGACGTAGATCTCCTTCACCATCACGGAGCGCGCGTCTTCGCGGCGGCGAGGCTCGATGTGGGGGCGGGCGGACAGCATGCGAGGAAGTGCGTTTAACGCGTACGGCGTGTGCTTGCCATCCGTCGGTCGCCGCTGCACATTGGCTGTCGCTGGCGGAGACGCCCGCTCCGATGAACTCCTGAGCTTTCGACAGTCGTGAAGTTGCCGCAGCGCCGCTCGACCGAGCGGTCGCTCCCTTCCTGCTCTGGAGCTCTGATGCCTTCCCTTCATTTCGAACGAACCTCGTTCGCGTACACCACCGTCGTTCCGCTGCTCTCGGGCGTCACCTTTCATCTGCCCTCAGGTTGGACCGGTCTCGTCGGTGAGAACGGCGCGGGCAAATCCACGCTGCTGCGGCTGATCACCGGCGAGCTCCGGCCCACGGACGGCACCGTTCGCCTCGAGCCGAAGGGCGCGCGCGTTCACCTCTGTCCTCAGTCGGTGGAGACGCTGACGGAGGAGATTTCGCTCCTGCCGTTCAGCTCGGAGCCGGAGGTGCACAGGCTGCTCGGCGTACTGGAGCTGGAGTTCGAAGAGCTGCAGCGTTGGAGCACGCTCTCTCCGGGAGAGCGGAAGCGATGGCAGATCGCCGCGGCGCTCGCGGCCTCGCCGGAGATTCTGCTCCTGGATGAGCCGAGCAATCACCTCGACGCTGAGGCACGGCGCTGGCTCATCTCCGCGTTGCGCCGCTTCGAAGGCGTGGGGCTCATCGTCTCGCACGATCGAGCGCTGCTGAATGAGCTCACCACGAAGACGCTGCGCGTTCACCGGGGCCACGCGGTGCTGCATCCGGGCGCGTACTCGCAGGCGAAGGAGAGCTGGGAGGCGGAGGCGGATGCGCTGGCGACGGATCGCGCGCAGGCGAAGGCGGAGGCGAACCGTCAGAAGAAGATGCTGAACGAGAAGAAGCGCGAGATGGAGTCCGCCACGCTTCAACGCAGCACCGGCCGGCGGATGCGGAGCAAGTACGACAGCGACGCGCGCGGGCTGCTCTCGAATTTCTCCACCGAGCAGGCCGAGAAGACGTTCGCGAAGCGGGTGGGCGCGATCAAGTCCTCGCTGGAGCGCGCGGAGGAGGCGGCGAATCAGTTCGTCGTGGAGAAGGAGGTGGGCCGCAACGTCTTCCTTCACTACGAGCGCGCGCCGATGCCGTGGCTCGTTCATCTGGGCGAGCTGCACGTGGGCCGCGAGGATCGGCTTCGGATCGCCGGGCCCAACGGCGCTGGCAAGTCCACGCTGATCAAGAAGCTGTTCGAAGCGTGCGAGCTCCCGAGAGAACGCGTTCTCTATCTTCCGCAGGAGCTGACCGCGGATGAGGAAGTGCAGGCGCTCTCTCGCGTGAAGGCGATGGAGAAGGAGGCGCGCGGACGGACGTTGTCACTCGTGGCTGCGCTGGGAGTGGATCCGGAGCGGCTGCTGGAGTCCGCGCATCCGTCGGCGGGCGAGGCGAGGAAGTTGCTCATCGCGGAGGCGCTCGCGGCGCATGCGTGGCTGCTGCTGCTCGACGAGCCGACGAATCATCTCGACCTGCCGTCGATCGAAAGGCTTCAGGCCGCGCTCTCGGAGTACCCGGGCGCGATGGTCGTGATCAGCCACGACGATGCGTTCGCGGAGAGCCTGCGGACGACGCGGACGGTGC
>JBJMQN010000119.1:0-3651 GCA_045802665.1 Myxococcaceae bacterium
GCAGGTCACAAGCTGCGTGCCGTCCGGCGAGATGGATACGCCATAGGCGGGTTTTTCGTGCGCCTTCCAGCTCCGCATCAACTCACCGGACGGGAGCGACCACAGCTCCACCTCGCCGTCCTCTCGCACCGCCGCCGCCCAGCTTCCGTCGAACGAGAGCGACAGCGCGTTGATCTTCGAGTCGTTCGCAACCATCCGCACGAGCTGCCGCTGAGTCGCGACATCCCAGATGATCACGGTGCCATCCCACGCCGCGCTGGCCAGCAGCGTGCCTGAAGGATCGAACGCCACGCGCGCCACGTAGCCTTCGTGTCCATTCAGCGTCGCGCGGAGCTTCGCGGAGTCCAGGTCCCACAGCCTCACCGTCTTGTCCCAGCCGCCCGAGGCGAGCGTCTTTCCGTCAGGAGAAATCGCGACCGTCCTCACACCGTGCCAATGGCCCCGGAACGTCGTGAGCGCGGCCCCATCCGAGCGCGACCACGATCGGATCGTCTTGTCGTAGCTCGCGGTGAAGATCCGATCCTCCGTGAACGCCGCGTCGAACACGCCTGCCGTGTGGCCTTTCAGATCCAGCTGGACTGCGCCAGAGACCGGATCGATCACCTTCACGTCGCTCTCTTTCGTCGTAATCGCCACGCTGTGTCCGTCCGGGGCGCTGGCCATACCGGTGATGACCGTCGAGACAGCGATCAGCGGGTAGGAGCCGCCGTCTTCAAGCGTCCGTGTGACCGTGATGTCGTCGTGCGCTCGGTCGTAGGTGCAGAGGGTTCCGCCATCAGGAAGGACCGCGAAGATGCCTGGCTGTCTCTCCTGCAGCGTGGACTCGGTCTGAAGGGTGGCCGAATTCAGAACGAACAGCCCCGACGAACGGCTGATGAGAATCCGTCGCTCGCTATCCTTCGCAAGGACCATCGGCACCCCGCGGTTCGGAGGAAGCTCGGAATCCGCGGAGCGAAAGGCCCACAGGAGCGCGCCGCCGCCCGAGACGAACAGACGGCTCCCCGAGACGGCGAGCGAAAGCCCGTCCTCTTCTATGAACTCGGTGGCGGCGGGGATCGGCTGAAGCTGGACCGCGTCCCAGTAACGGAGCTTCGCGTCGTCGCTGGTGGAGACGAGCACTTCGTTCGAAGTCCACGCCACGGCGTTGACCTTCTGCGTATGCCCCACGAGGACGCCGGGTGAACCGCCCGTCGCCGGCCACACGCGCACGGTGTTGTCGCGCGATGCGGAGGCGATGCGCTTTCCGTCGGGCGAGTACGCGCAGCTGAGCACCGAGTCGAGGTGACCGCTGAGCGCCCCGAGCAGTTCGCCCGTCGGCGTCCACTGCTTCACTGAATGGTCCCAGCTGCAGGTCACAAGCTGCGTGCCGTCCGGCGAGATGGATACGCCATAGGCGGGTTTTTCGTGCGCCTTCCAGCTCCGCATCAACTCACCGGACGGGAGCGACCACAGCTCCACCTCGCCGTCCTCTCGCACCGCCGCCGCCCAGCTTCCGTCGAAGGAGAGCGACAGCGCGTTGATCGCGACGGAGCGAGTGCCGCCGAGCTCCGTCGCCTTCCCCGTCGTGAGGTCCCAGCGCAGAAACCGCCCATCGTCCCCGGCGGACAGCAGCTCCTCACTTCCGTTGCGGAACGCGAGCGCCTTCACGATGTCTGAATGGCCGCCGTCGAGCAGCCGCTCGGGCACGGTGCCCACAGGACCGTAGAGGGCGATCCGCCCCGAATCTTCTCCCACCGCGACATAGCGCCCGTCGCGCGAGGCAGCGAGCGCGGCGATCGCTCGGGCGGCTTCGACGTGGAAGCGGGCGATGGCGCGCGAGTGGCCGTAGGTCGCGGAGAGCCCGTACTGCGCTTCGAGCGAAGGATGGAGCTCCGCTGACGCCGCGAAGTACGCGGCAGCGGTGTCCCACGCGCTCCGGCTCTGCGACGCCACCGCCTTCTCGAGCAGCGTCGCGGCGAGCGCGGTCCTCGTGCGCTGATACTGCAGAAAGCTGAAGGCCGCGGCTGCGAACGCGACCAGCGCGATCGCGGTGGAGAACAGGAACGCCTGGCGATGACGCCGCAGCGAGAGCGCGATCCGTTCCCCCAACGCGTAGTCGTACGCAGCGACCATCCCGCCGGAGAGCCACTGCGAGAGATCCTGCGCGAAACCGGCGGCGGAGGCGTAGCGCTGCTCTCTCTTCGCCGCGCTGGCCTGCTCGGCGATCGCCGCGAGCGCAGGCGGAACCGTCGGCGCGCGCTCCCGCAGCGGCGTCAGGGGAACGTCGCGCCCTGTGGGACGAACGCCAGTGAGGAGCTCCGCGAGCATGGTCCCGAGCGCAAAGACGTCGGTCCGCGCATCCACGGGCTCGCCCGACCACTGCTCCGGGCTCATGTACCCGGGAGTGCCGACGACGAGGGTGGCTCCACCGCTCGCCTCGCCCGCGCCCTTGTCGCGAACATTCAGATCGATCGCGAGCCCCCAATCGAGGACGACCGTCTCGCCGTGCTCGCCGATGACGACGTTCTCGGGTTTGAGATCGCGGTGCACGATGCCGCGGGTGTGGGCGTAGGCGATCGCCTCGGCCACCGCGAGGAGGCGGGGAATGAGGCCGAGCCGCACCGTCGTCTCCGTCGCCTCGTTGAGCGCGTCGCGCAGTGTTCGCGGACGGTCCGCATGTGGCGCCGGACGAACGAGCCGCTGAGCGGCGTAGAGCGAGCCGTCGGCGCGCCGGCCGATCTCGAACACCGTGACGATGCCCGGATGGTCCAATCTCGCGGCGAGCCGCGCCTCGCGGAGGAAGCGTTCGGCGTTCTCTCCGCGCGGCACCTTGAGGGCGACTTCGCGATCCAGCACGCGGTCCCACGCCGCGTACACGGTGCCCTGACCGCCGCTGCCCAGCTCGCCCAGAATCTCATAGCGCCCCGGCGCTTCCTGGCCGACCTCCGCCTCGCCCGCGGTCGATGCGCCCGGGCTGTCGATCGTCCGGGATACTTCGATCGCGAACAGCGAGCAGCGGGCGCAGTCCTGGAGGTGCGTCCGCACGCGTTCGCGCTCTTCCGGGGACAGTCCGCCCGCGCTGTACGCGGTGACGACGCTGTCTTCGGGGCAGTCGCCGCGCGGCGGCGTGGACATGTCCGAACGTTACGCGGAAGCCGCGGGTTGAGCACCCGGCCAAAGCACTTTTCTACAAGCGAACAGACCTCGCCGGTCGTGCGCGGGGCGAACAGGCGTTCGCGACTTCCTGGTTGGATCTTCCGCCGCGTGCGCGGACATTACGGCTGCACCGAACGCGGGAGCGACTCTCAATGAGCTACGAATGCATGGACCTCGAAGAAGCAGCGCACCGCGCCGCCGCCGTGAAGCCGAGCAGCCACGGTTGCAAGGAGTGCCTCGAGTCGGGTGATGAATGGGTCCATCTGAGGCTGTGCCTGACCTGCGGCCACGTGGGCTGCTGCGACAACTCGAAGAATCACCACGCCACGAAGCACGCGCGCGCGTCGCACCACCCGGTGATTCGAAGCTTCGAACCGTCTGAAAACTGGGCGTACTGCTATCGCGACGACGCGATCGTGGAGTCGTTCCCTGCGAAGTCCGGTGAGGCAGCGACAGAGCACTACTCCGCGCCCTGAGCGTCACGTCAGCAGGCGCACCATTCCGGCGACGCCGCCC
>JBJMQN010000120.1:0-6882 GCA_045802665.1 Myxococcaceae bacterium
ACAGGCCGATGGTGCCGAGGTAGAGGCCCCAGTCCACCCACGTCGGGTAGTACATCGCCCACGAGGACGGCAGGAAGTCACGGTGGAGCGAGGTGACGATGATGATGAAGCGCTCGCACCACATGCCGATGTTCACGAAGATCGAGACGATCCACATCGCTGCGATGCTCGTGCGGATGCGCTTGAACCAGTAGACGTTCGGGATGATGCAGTTGCACGTCACCATCAGCCAGAACACCGGCGCGTACGGTCCGCCGCGGCGGTTCGCGAACACGAAGAACTCGTACTCGGAGCCGGAGTACCAGGCGACGAAGTGCTCCATCAGGTACCCGTAGGTGACGATGAGCCCGGTCACCAGGATGACCTTGTTCATGTTCTCGAGGTGCCGGATGGTGATGACGTCTTTGAGTCCCAGAAACCTTCTCGCCGGGACCATCAGCGTGACCACCATCGCGAAGCCGGAGAACACGGCGCCTGCGACGAAGTACGGCGGGAAGATCGTCGTGTGCCAGCCGGGCAGGAGCGAGACGGCGAAGTCGAAGGAGACGATCGTGTGCACCGACAGCACGAGCGGGGTGCTGATGCCCGCCATGATGAGGTAGCCGATCTTCCAGTGCTGCCAGTGGCGCCCCGAGCCGCGCCAGCCGAAGCTGAAGATGCCGTAGACGTAGCGCGCGACCTTGCTCTTCGTCGAATCGCGGAGCGCGCCGAGGTCAGGGATGAGGCCCAGGTACCAGAACAGCAGTGACGTCGTCGCGTACGTCGAGACCGCGAACACGTCCCACATGAGCGGCGACTTGAACTGCGGCCAGACCTCGAGCGTGGAGGGGTACGGGAAGAACCAGTAGAGGAACCACGGGCGGCCGGTGTGGAGCGCCGGATAGAGACCGGCGCACATGACGGCGAACAGCGTCATCGCTTCCGCGGCGCGGTTGATGGACGTGCGCCACCGCTGCTGGAAGAGCAGGAGGATCGCGGAGATGAGCGTTCCGGCGTGACCGATACCGATCCACCAGACGAAGTTGATGATGTCGAACGCCCAGCCGACCGGGACGTTGTTACCCCACGCGCCGATGCCCTTGTAGAGCGTGTACGTGATGCAGAACAGGAGCAGGCCCGCGCCGCCAGAGGCGATCGTGAGCAGCCCGAGCCAGCCCTTCATCGGCTTCGCCCAGACGAAGTCGAACAGAGTCCGGGTGAGCGTGGTGTCGTCGTGCGCGCCCTTGATCAGCACTTCGCCTTCGAGCTCGGCGAGCACTTCGGGAGCGACGGGTTGCGGAACCAGGACTTCGGAGGCCATATCGCTTTAGTCCTCGCTAGCCTTCGTGCGCTTCGCCGTGACCGGCAGCCGGAGCTGGCGGGGCGAGGGTCGGGTTGGGGTTGGTGAGGTGCGCCAGGTAAGCGGTGCGCGGGCGCGTGCCGAGCTCCGCCATCACGTCGTAGCGCCGCTGGTCCTTGCTCATCTTGGTGACCGTCTGCGACTCGTCCTTCAGGTTTCCGAAGGTGTAGACGCCGGTGGGGCACGCCTGCTGGCAGGCAGTCTGGAGCTCGCCCTCGCGGATCATCCGGCCGTCGATGCGGGCGGTGATGCGAGCGCGTTCGATGCGCTGCACGCAGTACGTGCACTTCTCCATCACGCCGCGCGCGCGGACCGTGACGTCCGGGTTCATCGCCATCTTCTCGGTGGCGGACTTGAACGCGGTGTAGTGGAGGAAGTTGAAGCGGCGGACCTTGTACGGGCAGTTGTTCGAGCAGTACCGCGTGCCGACGCAGCGGTTGTAGACCATGTCGTTCAGACCTTCGTCTGAGTGGACGGTCGCGTTCACCGGGCAGACGTACTCGCACGGCGCCGCTTCGCACTGCTGGCAGAGCATGGGCTGACGGACCGTGGCCGGATCGTTCTCGTCACCGGCGAAGTAGCGGTCGATGCGCAGCCAGTGCATCTCGCGGCTCTTCTGCACGTTGGTCTTGCCGACGACGGGGATGTTGTTCTCCGCCTGGCAGGCCAGCACGCACGCGCTGCAGCCGGTGCACTTGGAGAGATCCACCGCCATGCCCCACGCGTACTCGATGGGGGCGATGCCGGTCGGGTCGTCGCCTTTGTTGTAGTCGAACTTCGGGATCAGCGAGGGCGGCAGCTCGGTGCCCTCCGGCGTTCCCACGGTCGCGCCGCCGCGCTTGTCCTTCAGCGCCTCGGGGTTGTTCTTGAAGTCGGTGATGCTCGTGGAGATGAGGATCGAGCTCGCGCGCGGAGACGGATGCTCGAGCGACCAGTGCTCCTGCGTGACCGCGAGGTCGTGCTGCTTGTCCGCCTTGGTGAGCGTGACGCCCGAGTCGAACCAGAGCTTGTCGCTCTTGCGCACGAGGTTCGCGTTGAACCCCACGCCGCGCGCGACGCGCTCCGCACCTTCGCGGCCGTAGCCCAGAGGCAGCGTGACCACGTCGTCGGGGTGGCCGGGCATCGGCAGTACGGCAACCTCCATCTTCACGCCGCCGTACTCGAGCACGCAGACGTCCACTTCGGTCGCGGTCTCGTGGTCGTAGCGCGCGTTGCGGAGGTTCAGCCGGGCCGCGGTCGCGGTGGAGACGTACGCCACGTTGTCCCAGGTGAGCTTGCTCACCGGATCCGGCAGCTCCTGCATCCAGGCGTTGTTGGCGAAGCGGCCGTCGAGGACCTTGTAGTCCTTCGCAAAGGAGAGCTCGAAGCCGGAGAACGCGCCTTCACCCGGCGCGCCCGCGAGCAGGTTCGAGACGCCGCCCGCATTCACGCTGACGGTCAGCTCGGGGAGCTTGGTGTTGGGGACGATGCCGTCCGCGAGCCACTGCTCGAACGTGCGATCGAAGTCAGCGCCGCCCGCTCGGCCCGCCCAGTACTGCTTGGTGAGCTCGTACGGGGAGAGGTCGCCTTCGCCGGTGAGCGCCGCCATCAGCTCGGCCTCGGACACGGAGCCGAACAGGGGCTGGGTGAGCGGCTGGATGATGGAGACGGTTCCGTCAGCGGAGCGGACATCGCCCCAGGTCTCGAACGGGTGCGCGGCCGGGATGAACCAGTGCGCCTTCGGAGCCGTCTCGTCCTCGTAGGTGCCGAGGTAGATGACGGTCGGGACCTTCTCGAGCCGCCTGGCGAAGTCGAGATCCGCCGGAGCGGAGTAGACCGGGTTCCACGCGGTGATGATCAGCGTCTGGACCTTGCCCGCGTCGATCTCCGAGCAGAGGGCCTTCAGCGCCGCCGGGCCGGACACGGTGTCGGAGAGGCCGACGTCGGTGAAGGTGACGGTGTTGCCAATGGCTCCGAGCGCCCCGTTGATCGCGTGCGCGATCGCGTGGACGTACGGCGGCTGCCGCTCGCCCGCGACGACGAGGGCGGAGTTTCCCGCGGTCTTCAGATCCTGCGCGATCGTCGTCGCGAACTTCTGGAGGTTCTCCGGAAGCTTCGGGACTGCGACCTTCGGGACGTTCACGCCCGCGTTGCCGAGCTCGGTGAGGATGGAGCGGGCGAGCGCGCCGACTTCGGACGGCTTCATCCGCTGCCGGTGATCCGCGCTCATGCCGGTGACGCTGAGCGCGGGCTCCGCGACGTAGAGGCGGTTCATCGCGCCGTTCGGCGTGCGCTTGGAAGCCCACTCGCGCGCGTGGCGGAGGTGCTCGCCCACGGCCTCGAGGAGGTCCGCGTCCAGCGAGACGATGACCGACGCCTTGTCGAGGTGAAGCTGCGCTTCCAGCGGCCGGCCGAACGCGGCGGTGCTGCCCTCGTTCGCGTTGTCTTTGGTGAGCGTCTCGTGCGCGTAGAACTTCGCGCCGGAGAAGCGCTTCGAGAGCTTGCCGCGGAGGTCCTGCAACAGCGGCGAGGCGTTCGGCTCCACGAGGAAGCGGAGGCCCGCGCCGCCGTCCTGCGCGATCTTCGGCGTCGCCTCGTAGATCATCTCGAGGAACTGCTTCCACGAGCGGGTCTCGCCCTTGAACTTGAGGTTGCGCGCGCGGTGCGGATCGTAGAGGCCGAGGATGGAGGCCTGATCGAACGTGCCGGAGCTGCCCTTGCTGGTGGGGTGATCCGGGTTGCCTTCGACCTTCGTCGGCCGGCCTTCCCAGGACGTGACCAGCACGCCGGTTCCGTAACCCTTGAACGAAGTTGCGGTGGCGTAGTGATGAGCGACGCCCGCCTTCACCTGCTCGGGGTTCTTGGTGTACGCGACGATCTTCTCGCGCGGAGAGGACGTGCACGCAGCGCCGGCGAGCGCGACCGTCGCGCCGATGACGCCGAGGAAGCTGCGGCGGGAGACGCCGTCGGACATGTCGGCGGCGCCCATCGGGAACTCGGTCTCGATGCGCTTGCGGAACTCTTCCGAGTCCGCCTTCTCTTGAAGACTGCGCCAGTAGACGACGCCCTTCTCCTTGCTGTCTTCAGCGGCGAACGGGTTCTCGTGGATGACCGGCAGCGGGAACTCCATCGGCTTGCGGTGCACGGGCTTCTTCGCCGTGTCGCTGCTCGACAGGAGCGCCTCACGCGCGGCGCCGTCCGAGTGCTTCTTCTGGGTCTTCTGGGTGCTCATCGGTGGCAGGTGCTGCAGCTGGTGCGGGAGTGGACGTGGTACTGGCTGGCGAGCGCCTTGCCGAGCTCCGCGGTGTCCGCGGCGGCGACCACGTTGAGCGCGTTCAGCGCGCGCCCCTGATTTTCGACTTCGCCCTGCGCGCCGTGGCCGGTCCCGTTGGGGCCTTCACCCTGCGACGGCTGGTCCTTCACCATGTCGGAGGGCTTCCACGTCATCGACGTGATGAACTCCTTCGGGCGGAGGTTCGGCTCGGGGTTTCTGTGGCAGGAGAGGCACCAGCCCATGGTGAGCGGCGCGGCCTGCTCCATGACGGGCATCTCGTCCACTCGGCCGTGGCAGGAGGCGCAGCCGACGCCCTTGTTCACGTGGATCGAGTGGTTGAAGTAGACGAAGTCCGGCAGGTTGTGGACGCGCTGCCACTGGATGGGCCGGTCTTCGAAGTAGGCCTGACGAACCGGCGCCAGGTACGCGCTCTTGTTCCAGATCTGCTCGTGGCAGCTCATGCAGATCTGCGTGGAGGGCATGCCGGCGGTGGCGGAGCTCTCGACCGTGGTGTGGCAGTAGCGGCAGTCGATGCCTTCGTCGCGCACGTGGTGGCGGTGATCGAACTGGACCGGCTGTTCGACCTGCACGTTCTGGTTCGTCACCCACGGCGTGCGGATGAAGACCCAGAGCAGTCCCAGCAGAATCGCCGGAGCACCGAGGGTGGCCGCGCCCGTGATGCGCGCAACCGTGTTGGACCAGCGAGGGAAAAGAGCCATAGGAGAGCTGAGTTCGCGCCGATCAGGCCTTCGCGACGGCCTTAACGGAAACTAATTCGACGTGCTGCTGTCATTCGTTACACTTACACCCTGCGGCGCCGCAATGTGCAGGCAAATGACGCGGTCGTCCACAACTCTGTTGGGCCAAGTTGTGGTTTTTTGAAGCGAGGCTGTTCGTGAGCATCAGCAGGAACTGATGGGTGCTGATCGCTGGTGAACAGAACCGAACGGAGCGCGGTTGAAGGACTCTGAACGGACCGCGCTGGGTGATTGCCAGAACGGTGACGGCGCGGCGGCCAGTTGATCGATGAGGCAGTGCGTCCTGAGGGCCCGGCTCCTTGATCCTCCAGATGGCCGGTTCGGATAAGGTCTCCGTCATGCCTCTCGCGCTGAAGATCTTCCTGATGTCGCTGCTGACGGGCGTTGGCGGTGGGTACGCCGGGTTCCGAGTCGCGTGGTACCTCGCCATGCGCTACGGCGAGGGCGAGTACAAGGAAGGCATCGCGATCCTCGTCGCGATCGCCGGGGCGGCGGCAGTGGGAATCGCGTCCGCGGTCACGACCGGCGTGATGATGGGGAAGCGGTCGAAGGTTTAGTCAGCGGTCAGGCGGCACCGCGCGCAGCGGTCTGGTTCGAGCCCATACCTCGCCGAGCGCATCTCTTGGTCTGAGCAGCCTCAGCGGGTCATGCCCTTGTCGTCGACTGGCGTGCGGCACGTCGGTTCGCTAGTGAAGCGGGATGCTCCACGCCGCCGCGCTGCTCGCGCTCACGATCTCTTCTCAGCTTCAGCCCTTGCCGGACACGCTCGTGCCGCTCGACTCGGATGAGGGGCGGAAGCTGCTGGTCGAATCCACCGCGAACCGTGACTTCTTCGCGCTCTCCAGCCAGTTCGTCACGCAGCGCTCGACGTCCTACTGCGGCGTCGCCTCCGCGGTGATGGCGCTGAACGCGATGCCGATCGAAGCGCCCGAAGCAAAGGAGTGGGCGCCGTTCCGCGCGTACACGCAGGACAACGTCTTCAATGATCAGCTGAAAGCAGTATTGCCGCCGGAAAAGGTGAGCCGCGGTGGCCTCACCATCGACGAGCTCGCCACCCTGCTCCGCCAGAACCATGCGGATGCGAAGGCGGTCTACGCGTCGGACACGACGCTCGACAAGTTCCGCGCGGAGGCGATTCAGAATCTGAAGACGCCCGGCGACTACGTGCTCGTGGACTTCTTCCGCGGCGAGCTGAAGCAGGACATGGGCGCGCACTGGTCGCCCATCGCCGCCTACAACGAAGCGACGGATCGTTTCCTCATCCTCGACGTCGCGCGCTTCCGTTATCCGCCGTACTGGGCGAAAGCCGAAGACCTCTTCCGAGCGATGAACACGCAGGACCAGGACAGCGGAAAGAGCAGAGGCTACGTCGTAACCGGAGCGGCGAAGGATGCGCCACCGAGAGTCACCGTGCCGCCCGTCGGAGGACGGATGCTGAAGTTCGCGATCGGCGCCGCGACGGGTGTGTTTCTGATCGGCGCGCTCATCGGTGCGGTGTTGATGCGGATCGCGCTGGGGAGACGGTTGCGGGC
>JBJMQN010000121.1:0-10009 GCA_045802665.1 Myxococcaceae bacterium
AATCGCGTACGCCGTGCCGTACTCGCCCAGCGTCTGCAGCGCCTCGGCGAACTGGAGCCCCTCCTCCGCGTTCTTGATCCCGAACGCCTGCTGGTTGACCTCCTCCAGCGCGTCGCGGAACAGCCCCGCTTCCGACAGCCTTCGCGCGAGCTTGAGCTGATCCGGAACCTTGATGCCGTCCGGAAGCTTCGGCGGCGCGGGGAAGCCGGCCGGAGGCTGCGCGCCCAGCTCCTTCAGCCGCGCGGACGCGAGCGCCGCATAGAACGTCGCGGGAAAATCTTCGATCAGCGCCGCGTACTCCTTCTGCACGTCCTCCTTGTTGCTTCCGGAGAGCTGCCGCGATCGCGTGGCCCAGTAGCGCGCCTGCGGAACGAGCGAGGATTTCGAGAACTGCGCCGCCATCCCATCCAGCGCCTTCGCCGCCTTGCCGTACTCCTGCATCCGGATCAGCGCGAGCGACTTGAACCACAGCGCCTCGTCCTGCTTCCGCGAATCCGGATGGCGCTTGCTGAACTGATCGAACGCCTTCACCGCGTCGGCATAGCGGCCGCCCTGCAGATCCAGCCAGCCCACGAAGTAGCCGGCCTCATCGGCGGCGGGCTGGTCCTTGTACTTCTTGTCCACCTCCGCCATCAGCTCCATCGCCTTCACGTTGTCGGTGGTCCGCATCACGCGCTTGGCCCGAAGCAGCATCGCCTCTGCGGCAATGAAGGGCTGACCCTTGCGCGCCTTTTCCACCTCGTCGTTCGCCTCCGCCTCGCGGCCCAGCGGATAGAGCGCCTGAGCCTTCGCGAACGCGACGCGAGCGACCGCCGCGGAGCCTTTCGCGAGCCGGCTGATCTCAGGGAGGTTCAGCTCCGAGAGCGCGCGGGAGGCCTGACCCGCATCCAGAAACCCTCGCGCGCGCTGCAGGTGCTCATCCAACGTGAGCTGCAGCGGCGGCTGGCCCTTCTCGGACAGCTTCGCGAGCGCCTCGTCCGCATACGGGTGCGCCGGGAACTGCACGACGAGAGCACGGAGATCCGCTCGGGCGCCGTCCTGATTTCCCACCGCCTGCCGCGCCTGCGCGCGTTCGGACAGAAGCTCGGGCGTGTTCGCAATGCTTGCCGCCTGCTCCAGAGGAGGAACAGCCTCTGATGCCTTCCCCGCGAGCAGCAGCGCCTCGCCGTAGCGAGCGCCCGCGCGATTCAAGAGCGACGGCGGCGCCTTCTTCCACGACTGCCCGAACGCCTCGGCCGCGCCCTTGTAGTCGCGCGAATAGAAGCGCGCGTTGCCCAGGTAGAACGCGTGAAACGGCTCGAGGCCCGCGGGCGGAGCTGCCTTCTCGAGCTGACTCACCGCTTGCACAGCTTCGCCTTCCGAGAGGAGCAGATAGCCCGTGAGCAGCGAGAGGACGCCGCGCTTGCTGCATGACGGCTCAGCCTCGCAGGCGGCAAGCTCCGTCTGCGCGAGCGTCACCGCGTCCGGTTTGTGAATTCTCACTGCCTCGAGCAGCTCGGCGGATTGGGCCAGAGCAGTGCTGGAGAGAGCAGTGGTGAGCAGTAGCGCCGCTTTCACCGTCATGTGGAGGTTCCGGATCAGCAGTTTGAGGGGGTGGGGCGTTTGACACCACTGGAAAGGCTCGCCTAAACCGCACACGCCTTTGCGAGTTGTGTCGTGAACGCCCAGGGAGGGGGTTCATTCGCAAAGGGCTTGGAAAGAATTAGGGCAACGGCAGCAAGGTGGGGTTGACGAGTTGCGTCAGTAGGACCTCATCGTTACTTTGCGCCGCCGTTGCTTCGTCGGGGGGAATTACCAGGGAGGCCTGCACCGTATGAAGCCGTGTCCGACCGACTTGCCGCAGACCATCAACCCAGAGGCGGGCCCAAAGCGCGCCGGGGTTGAGACGCATCGGAATCTCAACTGCCATCACTACGACAACTGCCTCGATGAGGCTGTGAAGCGTGGCTGGCAGTCGTTTACCTGTGCGAAATGCCCGCTGTACCAGATCACCGCGCCGCCCCAGATGGGCATCGAGGCGTATGCGACTCAGCGTCGCGCGATCTGATCAGCGGTAACCGAACCAATTCAATCGCCCGCGGAGCGCCCTGAACGGCTCCGCGGGCGAAATTTTTTTCAGGCCGTCAGCCGGACGATGCCGCGGCGGAGGAGATCCTTCAGCGTCTCTTCCACATCCAGCGGTGACGCCTCGACGCGGGCGATGACCTCGCGGGGCGGCAGCCGCTCCTCGCAGATCAGCCGAGCGGTCTCCAGCCACTGCTTCGGCCCGACCTGCGCGTAGACCGCGTACAGGTCCGGATCCACCTGAATGTCGTTGGCGTTGACGAGCAGGCCCTCGCGGAGCTTCCGCTCGTTCTCGGTGAGCGTCGCGGCGGTGCGGGCGAGCTGCTCGTTCGCCGGGAGCAGCAGCGTCGTCGCAGGCGCGTCATCGACGAGGTGGACGATCGCGTCGGTCACGCGCGAGGCGATGAAGGCGTTGAACGCCCGCTCGCCGTCTGCCTTGTGGCGGCCTGCCATGGCGGTGGCGTGCACCGGGCGGCCGTTGCGGATGAAGATCTGGTAGCTCGCCCAGCCGTCGGACGCGTCCACGCGGCAGGAGAGGTTGCGATCACACAGCTCACGGATGAGCCACTGCGCGCCCACCGCCGCGAGCGCCGCGGACACGGCGGTCCCGGGCTTCGCGGACGAGATCGCCGCTCGGAACTTCTTCCGCGGCTCCAAGAGCGCGCCGACCTTGTTCGCCAGCGCGTCGAGCCGCGTGGACTTGGAGAAGTAGGCCTGCGCGCCCGCGTTCAGCGCCTTCAGCGAGTCGCGGTAGTCGTCGTGGCAGGAGAGGAAGGCGACGGGCAGCTCGCGGGTGGAGAAGTCGTCGCGGAGCAGCCGGAGCATTCCCCAGCCGTCCATCCGCGGCATGTTCAAGTCCGCGACGACCAGCGCGAAGGATTTCTGCTGCGCGAGCTCGAAACCCTCGAACCCGTCGGTCGCGGTGGTGACGTCGTAGCCGTGCTTGCGGAACAAGAGGCTGAACATCCGGCAGAGCTCTTCGTCGTCGTCCACCAGCAGGATCTGCGTGGGCGAGGACGGCTCCTCGGGGATCGCGGTCTCCTGCGAGAGCGGCTGATCGAGCAGAAGCTCGCCCTCGTCCGCGCCCTCCAGCGGCACCAGCACGCCGTCCGGCGAAGTCGTCTCCTCGATGGGCACGATCGGCTCGTCGGTGGACTCGCCTTCAATCTCGACGACGACGCCCGCGCCCTCTCCGGCGGCGCCCGCGAACTCAGCGAAGGTCCACGTCGCGGAGGACTGCGTCACCATGTTGAGCAGCGCTTCGAGGCCTGAGACCTGCCGGTGGTCTGCGCTCTTGAGGGTGCCCTTCACGAACAGCGCTCGGCCCTGGTTGGGAAGGTTCGCGTTGAAGGTGAGGACGCCGGAGCGGAACGTGCGGCGCATGTGCTCGGCGAGGTTCGCGAGGACGGGGCTGTCGCCCTTGCCCTGCACGGTGCCGCTCCTCGTGGGCAGCTCGGCAAGCAGGGCGTGCACCGCCTTGACGAGCTCCTGGGGCTTGCTGCTGATGGGCAGCAGCGCGACGATCCCGGTGCGGAGCTGATTGACGAACTGCAGATCCGAGACGTCGTTGCAGAGCAGCACGATCGGCATCGACGAGCGGACGGCATCGCTCGACAACGCGGCGAGCGCAGCCGCCACGATCTGAGATCGCACCTCGCCGTGGATGATGAGCAGCTGCGCGTCGATCTGCTTGAGCCCCTGCAGCACGCGCATGGGCTCGCTCAGGTAGCGGAGGAAGAGGCCGCCGGCGTTGAACGCTTCAGCCAGGCGGCGCTGGTTCTCCTTGTCCGGATCCAGCAGAAGAATTCGCGGTTCGGCGTTCGCCACGGCCTTCTCTTAACGGCTCGCTGCGTAGATCACCACCACCCAGTATTTCCCGGCGCCCAGTGTCGGAGAGTCACCCTTCACCGCGCCGATGCCCACCCGGTCCGATTTCGGATCGAACGCGTTCTTCGTGGCGGTGATGGCGGACATCCCCTCGGCGACGAAAACGTCCACCGCCGCGCTCTTGAAGTCCGTCGCCGCGAACACCTTCTCGTGCACCGCCGGCCGGCCGGGAACGGTGGCTTTCGGCGTGTCGGTCTGCAGCGCCGCCCTGGCGTGGGAGAAGGCGATTTCCTCCAGCACTTCGCTCCGCTCCATCGGCGGCAGGTTCTTCTGAGCGCGCGCCTTGTTGAGCGCGTCGTACGCCTCGCCCAGCGGATCTTCGGAGGGATGATCCGGCTCCGCGAGCAGCTCGGTCACGATGACCTGCGTGCGGTCCGGCAGCTTCTTGAAGACGACGCCGATGCCCGCGTGCGTGTAGCCCGGATCGAGCAGGTTCCGCCGGTGCCCCGGGCTGTGCTCGATGCCGAAGTGCGCGGCGAGCGGCCCCGACGCCGTCCCGAGGTTCTCTCCCGCGGCCCGGTACGCGTAGCCCGCGCCCCGCAGCCGCGCGCGCATGTCTTTGCCGTCCGGCGCCACGTGCGAGAAGAAGTTCTCGTCCGACATCTGCTGGCTGTACGCCTGAGCAATTTTGTCCAACGCCGCATCGGCGGAGAAAGGAGCGAGCCCGATGCCCCGGCGGAGCGCGTTGATCTTCTCCAGGATCGCCGCGCGAGCGGACTCGACGGTGGTGGGCTCGGGGAGACGCGCCTCCGCGCGCGCCGCCTGGTTCTTGCCGACGTCCTCGAAGAACAGCGCCGCAACCTCCGGCCCCCGAGCGCCCCGGCCGATCACCTCCACCGTGTACCGCCCCTCGGTGGGGAAGGTGAGCGCCGCGCAGAAGCTGCTGCCCTGCGCGCGCGTGAGCGGGATCTTGCTGACCGCGCCCGCCGGGGTCGTCACGTAGACCTCGGCCTTGGTGAGCGCCGCAATCGTCTCGCCGCACAACGTCTGCACCGAGCCCGCGTTCGGCATCGTGTGCGGGAACGGCTTCAGGTACGACTTCCGGTCCGCGAGCAGCACCACCAGCGCGCCGCGATCGCCTTCCACCGCGGCGCCGTAGCCCACGTGCGTGGCGGGCTCGTCCTGAAGATCCGTCCGGCCCTTGAGCGACTCCAGCGAGTACTCGGCCGGCGCGCTCCGCATCACGAGCGCCCTGGGGCTCGGGTCCCATCCGTCCGCGCGCGAGACCGCATCGCTCACCTGAACGAGATCCGCCACCTCCGCGGCCTTCGCGGACAGCGCCGTCTTCGCGAGGATCCGTGCGGCGTGGCTGAGCGCCTCATCCGCCTGCGGCACCGAACGCCCTGACTTCTCGAACTTGGCGGCGAGCTCTCTGGCCGCGCTCGCCTCGAGCTCGGACGGGGTCGCGGTGAGCAGCAGCATGAGGACAGCGGAGGTCAGCACCCGTTCACCTCTTCTGATCCTTCGGCTGATCCTTCTGATGCACGACGACGCGCTTGAGCTGCCCGGACGTCCGCTCCGACAGCCGCGCGCCGATCTCAGACGCGTGCTCTCCGATTCGCTTCATCCAGCTCGAATCCGGCGCGATCACGACGAGCGCATCTCCCTCTACGCGCAAAGGCTCCACGGACTGGGCGATGAGCGCACCCGCCGCGTCCTCCCAGAGGACCTGGAGCCCCGCGCCCTTGCCGCTCTCTCTCGAGAGCTTCGCGAGCAGGGTGGGCAGCAGGCTCTTCAGAGGAGTGAACTCGGCCATGGCGATGGGAAGAGCGTTTCTACCGGAACCGCCAACCGTCCGGGACGAGATCGCTTCCACATGCCCGGTGACACGGCTGTCGCGTGTAGGACTGATGGCTGCTCCTTCAAGCCCGCGTTGTTCCGTTTGGGCACAGTCCTCGCTAAAAGGCGGCGCTCGGGCCGGGCTGGCAGCTTCTGTGGCGCGCTGCGGCAGTAACCCAAGTCACGACGCGCATTTGCGGGACCTCGCTGCTTGACATGCAGGCAGGCGATCCCTCAAATGCCCGCCCTTTTCCACACACACAACCCAGGCTTTGGGGAGAGCGACTCATGAAGTTGGACACTCGGCTGGCGCTGCTGGCCAGCATGGCGGCGATCGGAATCATTGCGGCGGGCTGCGGCGGGACGAAGGCGAAGCCGGACGCGGGCGGTGGCGCGGGTGGCGGCTCAGACAGCTGCCTCGACGACACGGACTGCCCCGACTCGAACCTGTTCTTCTGTAACCAGCTCACCAGCAAGTGTGAGCCGTCCTGTCACAGCAAGGACGACTGCGGCGCGGCGAAGCGCGGCGAGTTCGCGCTGGACTACTGCGCGGGCAACTTGGGCTGCCAGTGCGACGAAGGCAAGTGCGTGGCGTCGCTCTGCTCGGCGGACGCGGACTGCGGCTCGCAGGTCTGCCGCAACGGCGCGTGCGTGGCGGCTCCGGCTGCGACGGACGTGACCTCCTGCCAGATCACCCCGGACTACGTGGTGGCCAGCCAGGGCGCGAACGTGAAGTTCTGGGTCTCGACGTGGAAGGGCAACGACCCCATCGTGCTGAAGGACGGCATCAACTGGACCGCCGCCGCGCCGCTCTCAGGGACGGGCACCGGCAACAGCGCGACGTTCAACGTGAGCGCCTCCAACACCGCCGCGGTGGACGCGGTGACGGTGACGATCGGCAGCGTGACCTGCAAGGCGAAGGTCCTCGCGATCGCGGCGCCTGCTGCGGGTTCGCTCAGCGTCGTGGTGACGGACGAGCTCTCGGGCCGGCCGATCCAGAACGCGACCGTGGTCATCTCCAACCCGACGAACGGCAACCTCATCGGCGGCGCGCAGACGACGGGCGCGGATGGCAAGGCGACGTTCAGCACGACGGCGGTGGTGAACATCAGCGTCTTCCACACCGACTACAACTACCTGACCATCGTCGGCTACGACAACGGGACGGGCAGCCGGCTGGTCTCCGCGGTCGTGCGCCGCAACCAGACCGACAAGTTCGGCGGCTACAAGGGCACGTTCACCAACGTCCCGACCTCGCCGAACATCAAGGCGGGCATCGCGGGCATGTCCATCCCGGGCTCGATCACGGACCTGTCGCTCACGCAGCTGCTCGGGCCGACGGTTCCGACCGACGTGACGATTGGCACCATCGTGAACGAGAAGGGCGTGCCGCTCCCGGCGGGCGCGTTCCTCCAGTACGACACCAACGTGATCAAGGGCACCATCTCCGCGCAGGGTCTCGCGGGCGTCTGCACCGACGCGAACGGCGCTCCGAACGACACGGCGATCGCGAATGGCACCTGCGGCACCCGGACGGCATGGGCGCTGGCGGGCGACGTTCCGCTCTCCGAGATCTCCGGCGCGGCCTCGGCCATCTCCGGCGGCGTGAACAACATCAACTACGGCCAGCTGCTCGGGCAGATCCTGCCGATCTTCAAGCGCTTCAACTCGTCCGTCAGCCGCGACGTGAAGTTCACGCTCAAGGCGACCCCGGGCGCGTGCGCGAGCACCAAGAGCGGCTGCACCGGTGACTTCGACTTCTCGAACACCACCGAGTTCACGACGCAGGATCACGACTTCCAGCAGATCCCGCTGGGCTTCAACTTCGTGGTGAAGACGCCGACGGCGGGCCTGCCGCAGTTCAAGAACGCGTTCGTCGACGGGCTCGTGATCCTCGGCGGCACGATCGTTCCGGGCCGCGGCGTCGTTCCGCTCGGCATCGGCATCGGCGTGAACACGACGCCGGTGGACAAGGACACGGACAAGCAGGGCACGCTCTCCGGCCCGGGCCTCGTCTCGGTCCGCATGGCGCCTACCCACCACGGCCTCGAGGGCAGCCAGTACGGCATCGTCGCTCTGGCCGCGTCGCTCAAGTCCGCCACGGACAGCACCGCGGGCATCGCGACGTCGGCGCTGTTCCAGCGCGTCCCGAACAACCAGCTCGCGTTCGATCCGGACGGCACCGCGCCGGTCTCGCTCGACGGGCCGTTCCTGACCATCCCGGAAAACGCGCGCTACAACTTCAACGCGACCCCGTACAAGGGGCTCACGGCGCGCACGTTCGCGTTCACCACCGCGCCTTCGCTTTCGGGCGCGACGCTGGTGCGCGTGACCTTCACGGACCGCGCGGAGCACCGCTGGGCAGTGCTCGTGGATCCGACGCAGGCTGTGAACGCGACGGCGGGCTTCGTCCTGCCGGATCCCGCGGCGGTGACGGGCAGCTGGGATGACCGCACGTTCGACTCGGGCGCGACGGGCACCCGGTCCACGCTCCAGGTTCAGACGCTGAAGCTGGCGGACGACGCGGGCGCGCCGATCACGTTCAAGTCGCTGGTGGAGCTGAACGGGACGAACGCGGATCGCCTGGTGGACTTCACGCGCGGCTTCACGGTGCTCGACTACGGGCGTCCGGAAGTGGGCTGGTCCTCGCCGACGAACGGCGGCACGGTCGCGGTGGGCGGCACGGTGAAGGTCACCGTGAAGCACTTCAAGGTCGGCAACAACGCGTCCGCTGGCGATGAAGGCGGCGTGGTCGTGGACTGCGGCACGGGCGGTTCGAAGACCTCCGCGCCGGTCTACACGGACACCAGCCAGGGCAAGGGCGAGATCAACGTCACCCTGCCGTCCGGCTGCACCGCCGGCGCGTCGACGCTGACCGCGACGCTGGTCGATACGGCCGGCAATCCGATCCAGCCGATCGCCTCGAGCAGCATTGACGTGACGATCCAGTAAGCCGTCAGAAATGAACGGGCGCGAGGTCTCCGCTGGACGGCGGGCCTCGCGCCCTTTTTATTTGGGCCATGAGCTCTTCCCTGAAGCTGGACGCGAACTTCGCCACCGAGCGCTTCCTCGGTCAGAACGGCCTCACGAAGTCCGACTTGGACGAAATTGCGCCGCGAGCAAAGGCCGCGCACCAGGCGATCTTCGCGGCGCGCAAATCCGGGAAGCTTCAGTACCTGGATCTTCCGACGGACAAGGCGGCGTCCGACGCGGCGAAGAAGCTGGCCGAGGAGCTCGCTGGCTACGAGAACTTCGTCGTGCTGGGAATTGGCGGCAGCTCGCTGGGCGCGAAGGCGCTGTTCACCTCGCTGTGCCATCCGTTCCACAACCTCGTCTCTGCGTCCGCGCGGAAGAACCGCCCGCGCGTGTTCTTCCCGGACAACTCGGATGCGGGGACGTTCGCGGGGCTGCTCGATTCGTTGGATCTTTCGAAGACGGCGATCGCAGCGGTGACGAAATCCGGGGGCACGGCCGAGACCTGGGCGCAGCTTCTCTACCTGCGCGAGAAGCTGAAGGACTCCGGCAAGAAGCAGATCGTCGCGATCACGGATCCCGACAAGGGCGCGCTGCGTTCGGTCTCGAACTCCGAGGGCTGGCGCACGCTGCCCGTTCCTCCGGCGGTGGGCGGACGCTTCTCGGTGCTGACGGCGGTAGGACTGCTTCCGGCGGCGGTGGCGGGCATCGACGTGGACGAGCTCCTCGCGGGCGCCGCGGAGATGGTGAAGCGGTGCGACGAGCCGGACGTGCGGAAGAACCCGGCGGCGATGTTCGCCTCCATGCTCTACCTGTTCGACAAGCGCGGCCGCCGGATCAACGTGTTCATGCCGTACGCGGACGCGTTGCGGGAGACCGCGGACTGGTACGTGCAGCTCTGGGCGGAGTCTCTGGGCAAGTCCCCCGAGATTGGCCCCACGCCGATCCGAGCGGTCGGCGCGACGGACCAGCACTCCATGCTGCAGCTTTTGATGGAGGGGCCCGGCGACAAGGTGACGGTGTTCCTCGCGGTGGACGAGCCCAGGCGCGATCTCACGATTCCGAAGGACACGCCGAGGGAGCCGGATGTCTCGTACCTCGGCGGCCACAGCTTCCACGAGCTGCTGTCGGCGGAGCAGCAGGCCACGGCGGCGGCGCTCGCGAAGAATGGGCGGCCGTCGTTCACGATCCATCTGCCGAAGCTGGACGCGCGGGCGATGGGCGGGCTCTTGATGATGCTGGAGATCGCGACGTCGTTCGGCGGCGAGCTGTATGGCGTGAACCCGTACGATCAGCCCGGCGTCGA
>JBJMQN010000122.1:0-5144 GCA_045802665.1 Myxococcaceae bacterium
CGAGACGATCCAGACGTCGTAGCCGCGGGCTTTGAGGCCGGTGAGCAGCTCGCGCATGGAGCGGAAGATGCGGCCGGAGAACCGGCGGCCGAAGAACGTCCGCGCGTCCTCGTGCACATCCGCCTCGAGCGCTCCTTCCATCACCTCCACCGCGAAGGCGTAGCCGGAGGCGGGATCCACGGCGACGCGGCGCTCGTACTCTTCATAGATGCCGCGCCGGCCCTTCATCGCCGGATAGCGCTGCTCGGTGGCGAGCAGGCGCAGGAAGTCTTCCCCCACGTCTCCGCGCCAGAGCGTGCCGTCCGCGTCGAAGGCCACCGCTCGGCCCGCGCCGTCTTCGGAGAGAAGAGGCTGCACGAGCTCTCTGACTTGCTGGCTGAGGCTTTCGAGCAGAGCGGTCACGGGTCGTGCCGCCCGCTGTAGCACGACCGGGTTCACCGAAAAATCGGCGCGGTGCCGTTGATCAGCGCGACTCGACGATCAGGTCCGGCGTCACATTGGGCAGAAAGTCGCGCCGGTAGATGCGCACCATCGCCATCACGAACGCCGCCATCAGAGGTCCCACGACGAGCCCCATCACGCCGACCACCGCGAGCCCGCCGAACATGGAGAGGAACACGAGCAGCGGGTGCATGTGCATCCGCGAGCCGGCGAGCCTGGGCCGCACGATGTTGTCCACGGTGGAGACCAGCAGCGCGCCCCACGCGAACAGAAAGATTCCGGCGTTCAGGTGGTGCGTGATCATGAGCCCCACCGAGACCGGCACCCAGACGAGCGCTGTGCCGCCGACGGGGACCATGGCCACGACCACCATCGCCGCGCCCCAGATGAGCGGAGACGGCACGCCCGCGATGATGAGCCCCACCGTGCCGATGGCCCCTTGAATCACCGCGGTCAGCGTGTTGCCCCACATGATCGCGTAGGTGACGTCCTTGAACTCGGTCACGAACGCTTCGCTGTAGCGCCTGTCCAACGGCAAAAGGCTCATCCCGTCGCGCACGAGCCGCCGGCCATCCAGCATGAAGTAGTAGAGCGAGACCACGATCAGGAACAGATCGATCGCGAACTCGGTGGTGCCCGAGAGCAGGTTGGTGATCACCGCCGCGGAGCTGCCCACCGCCGAGACCATCGCGTCCCCAGCCTGCGCGTCCAGCTTGCCCGTGGGAAGATAGCGGCGGAGGCCGTAGGGGAGCTGGTTGAGCAGCTCCTTCCGCACGTCGGTCTTGTCGAGGAAGTTCCGGGCGAAATCCAGCGCCCCGACGAGCTCCTTCGCGAGGAAGTACCCGAGCACGACGAGCGGCACGACGATCAACAGGAAGATCGCCGTGGTGGAGAGCCCGGCCGAGAGTGCAGCCTTGCCGTTGAATTTGCGGCAGAAGAAGTCCTGCATCGGCATGAAGAGGACGGCCATGAAGGCGCCCATCAGGACCGGGAGCACGAACGGCCAGATGATCCGCAGGAAGAGGATCAGCGAGAGCGCGAACAGGGCCGCGAAAACGATGTTCGACCACTTTCGCGATACCGCCGCCTGCCCCTCCGCCGCCATGTCCCCCACCCCGTCTGCACACTCGCAGACCCCAGCCGATGCGCGCGCAAACGTAGGGATGCCCAGTTCACAGCGGAAGCGAGAGGCCCATTCCAGCGCCCGTGAAGAGCGTTAAGTTGCCCGGCATTCGCTGTGGGGAGTGTTCGCCATGCGCCTTCTAGTCGGAGCCTGTCTCGCCGTCGTCGTCCTCTGGGCCGCGGGCTGCGGCAGCGACAACCAGACCTGCAGCACCTGCCCGAAGGTGGAGGGCACCTGGGCAATCACCTCGGGGCAGCCGGACCAGGCCTGCTCCAACGGCAAGGCGCCACCTTCGTCGCTGACGATCACGCGCGTGGGGTCCACGATTCGCTCGACGATCGAGGGCAACGAGCTCACGGGCACCGTCTTCGACACGTTCGACTTCACGCTCTCGGGAGCGACGGGCGGAAGCACCGGCGGCGCGGATGCCGGCGTACGCGTCCCTGATCACGTGGAGCTTCGGGCGAAGTTCATCGAAGGCACCGGCGACGGCGGCGTGGACACCTTCCACGGCACGTGGGCGTTCACCCCGGCCGCCGATGCGGGGTCACAGACCTGCGTCGAGACGCGCGATGTGACGGGCAGCAGGACGCAGTAGCGGCTTCCAAAAAAGTGAAGGCGCCGAAGCACGAATGCTCCGACGCCTCAAACCGTTCGCGACGCTGGTCGCGGTAACGAGCTACTTCTTCTTCGAGCTGGTCGCGGCCTTGGCGGCGACGGCCTTGCGCTCGCGGCGCTTCTTCCACTTCAGCTTGATCCTGTTGCGAACGCGGACGTGCTTGCTCTTGCTGCGGGCCATTCTTTTCTCTCCGTGGGTTTGAAAACTTCTTGCAGGCGCGGCTGACTAGCACAGACGACTTGGAAGTTGCACGCGCCGCGGCTCAGTCGGAGTCGTCTTCTTCACCCGGGGGCGGACGCGTGGGGAACGGGATCCCTTCGGCCCCTCGGACGCGCGTCGGCAGCGCCTGGGCGATCTTCACCGAGCCCTCCTTGTCCACATCCCGCGGCTTCTCGCGCGTCGGCGGCGCGGAGGTCTGCTGCGGCTTCTTGTTCACCGAGGCGAAGATCGGCCGCGTCGCGTCGACGAACTTCCGGACGTCATCCAGCGGCAGCGCCGGCACGTAGTTGCCGTTGATGCCCTCCATCGGGCGCGCCATGCACATGGAGTTGAGGATCGCCTCTTCGGTCGCCTCCATCACCGCCTCGTAGAGCGGGTCCAGGCGCTGATCGAGCAGGATCTTCACCTTGTAGACCATCTTCTGCGTGCGCCTCGGGATGATGTTCGCGGTGGAGAACCCGACGACGATCTCTCCCGACCCGTGCGCCGCGTAGCTGCCCACCCGCCCGATGCCGAGCGCGACGCGCTTACAGAGCCGGTTGATCTGATGGGACAAGAGCGGCGCGTCGGTCGCGACGACAGCGATGATGGACCCGTACGTCTGCTGCCGGCGGGGCAGGTCGCGGTACTTCTCCGCGAGGAGCTCGCCCACCGGAAGCCCGCCCACGCGCAGATTGTGCATCTTTCCGAAGTTGCTCATCACGAGCACGCCCAGCGTGTAGCCGCCGTGCATCTCGGGGAGCTTTCGCGAGGCGGTGCCGATGCCGCCCTTGAAGTCGCACGTCACCATGCCGGTGCCGCCGCCGACGCTGCCCTCCGCCACCGGTCCGTCGTTCGCGGTGTTGATGGCCTCCAGCACGTGCGTGTCCTTCACATGCCGACCGGCGATGTCGTTCAGGTAGCTGTCGTCGCACTCACCGACGACGGGGATGATGACGTCGTGCTCGTCGCCGATGCCCGGGTAGCGTTCGATCATGTAGCGGGCGACGCCGTCCGAGACCGCGCCCACGCTCATCGTGTTGGTGAGCAAGAGCGGCGTCTCGATGAGGCCCCACTCCATCACCTGCGTCATGCCGGAGACTTCGCCCGCGCCGTTGAGCACGAAGCCGCCGCCGACGAGGCGCTCCATGAAGATGTTGCCCTGCGCGGGGAGGATCGCCGTCACGCCGGTGCGCACGGGGCCGTGGCCGGGCTTGAGGGGGCCAGACCCGCGGATGATCGTGGAGTGACCCACGAGCACGCCTTCGACGTCGGTGATCGAGTTGTAGCGCCCCGTCTTGAAGCGCCCGAGCGGCACGCCCAGCTCTCTGGCGCGCACGCGCGGTTCATTTGCCGACGGATCTGCGGGGTTGCTCATCGTGCATCGTTTTACCTGTTAGATCCGCGCGCGCCATGGCCAAAGCACGTCCCCTGCCCGGACTGACGGCGGACACGCCGCTCAAGGACGCCGCGACCGCAATCCTCTTGACCCGAGCGGACGAGGTGGCCGACGCCCTCTCCGACTTTCTGGACGACGAATCCGCGACGTCTCTGCACGCCTGCCGCACGTCGATTCGAAGGTTCCGCACGGCGGTGGAGGCGTTCGCCGCGCCCGTGCCCGAAGACGTCCGGGGCCCCGCGAGCAAGCAGCTCAAGAAATTGTTCAAGGCGCTGGGCAAGGCGCGGGATGTGGACGTGGGCGCGGAGCTTTTGGGGCGCGGCGCGCCGAGGCTTCGGGAGGAGCTCGAGTCGAAGCGCGAGCGCCGATATCGCAGAGCACGGAAGGCGACGAAGAAGTTCCTCCGCAAGAACGTGCTACCCGAGCTCCGATCGGCGGTGACCGATCACCTCGTTCTCCGAGCGGACCCGTTGCCCGAGCCTTACGCCCAGAGGACGCTGCGCGAAGGCGCGGACGCCGTCCTGACGCCGCTGACCGATGCGCTGCTCAAGCGGATCAAGGACGCGAACGAAAAGCGCGACGTGGAGACGCTCCATCAGCTCCGGCTCGCCGTGAAGCAGGAGCGCGACGCGCTGGAGATGCTGTCGGGGGCGCTGCCGGTGCTGGGCAGCTGGCAGAAGCGGCTCGCGCAGATCGCGACCGTGCTGGGCGACCTTCACGATCTCGACGTGATGGATGAGCGCGTGAGCAAGCGGATGGACGATGGCGCGGGGAAGAAGACGCGAAAAGAGCTCGAGCGCGTGGAGGGGAAGTTGAAGGAACAGCGCGACCGGCTGCACGCAGAGGCGGACGCCAGGATCTCGGCGAAGTCGCTGCAGAAGTTGTCGACGGAGCTGAAGGACGCTCGGGCGCACGCGTTCTTCGCGCCGGTCGTGCATTGAGCTTCAGCGCGGGTGTCCCGCTCAGTCCCAGCCCGCGGCTTCACTCGTGAGGAGCCGGAGCGGATAGATCGCGCCGCCGCGCAGCACGTGCTCGCACGCGGTGAGGACCTCATTGCCGCGCAGCTTCATCTGCTTCATCTCTTCGAGCGTGAACCAGCCCGCGCCCAGCGAGTGCTCGTCCGGAATGGTCTTCGGCGACACGTCATCGCGCGGCCTCGCGACAAAGAGCACCCTGCAGCGGGAGGTGCCGGACGCGGAGGGGCTGTGCTCGACGCGGAGAATGCCCTCGAGATCCACCGGAACGCCGGACTCCTCGTGCGCGGCGAGGTAGCCGCGGAGGCGGCGGACGTCGCTCGTCCAGTCCGTCGCGATCACGAGCAGCCCGATGCGGCGGTGCCCGAGCTCGAGCAGATGACGCGTCGC
>JBJMQN010000123.1:0-7751 GCA_045802665.1 Myxococcaceae bacterium
ACGACGATGCTGACGCGATCTCCGCGTTTCTGGAGGAGCGCGATCCGGAGGCGCCGGTCGCGCGAGACTCCGAAGCGGAGATGGTGGGGAAGCTCGCCGTCTATTACCTGGAGGCGCTCGAGGCCGCCGCCGAGAACGACGGCGCCATCGTCGTTTTGTACGCGGAGATGTGAAACGTCAGGCGGAGCCAGTCGCCTTCACGCCAGCCTGACGCGGCAACGTCACGAGGAAGCTCGTCGGCGCTCGCGCGGACTCCAGCACCAGCGTCCCACCGTGCGCCCGGGCGATCTCCAGCGCCAGCGAGAGTCCCAGACCGAAGCCTCCGCCAGAACGCGACGCATCCCCGCGCACGAACCGTTCGAACACCGTCGGCGCGAGCTCGTCCGGAATGCCGGAGCCGTCATCGGAGACCCGCACCTTCGCGTCTCCGTTCTGACCATTCACCGAGACCTTCACCGCTCCACCGCCATGGGTGAGCGCGTTGTTGATGAGGTTGTCGAACAGGTGCTCGAGCAGCGCCGGGTCCGCCTGCGCTTCGGTTGACTCGCCGGTGACCGTGACGGACCTGTTCGACTGAACGGCATTCGGCGTCCACCGCGCAGCGGCCTTCTTCGCGACCTGCAACAGATCCACCGGCATGCGCTGAGCGAGCAACTTCTGCTCGTCCGCTCGAGCGAGCACGAGCAGCTTCGCGATGATGTCGGCAAGCCTCGCCGCCTCGCCCCGAATCGTCGTCAGCGCGGCGCGCAGCTCCTCCGGCGTTCTCTCCCGGCGCAGGGTGACGTCCGCCTCGCCCATGATCGCGGTCAGCGGGGTTCGCAGCTCGTGCGCGGCGTCCGCCGTGAAGCCACGAATGCGCTCCATGGATTTCCGCGCGGTCGCGAGCAGCTCGTTCATCGTGTTGGCCAGCGCATCCCATTCGTCGTCGCGTCCGGTGACGGGGAGGCGGAGGTCGAGCTCGGAGGAGGCGTGCGCCGCTCGGGCGCGGGCGTCAGCTTCGCGAAGGGGTGCCAGCGCTCGGCCTGCGACGAAGTAGCCCAACGCCATCGCGCCCCCGATTCCGAACGGCGCGGCCGCGAGCATGGCCCAGAGCACGCGACGCAGATCGTCCGCGACGTCGCTCGGCGTCGGAACGGTCTCCGCTGCGTGCTCCGCCTCTTCGTCGAGCCAGATCGCCGTGATCACCGCCGCCGAGAAGATCGCGAGACTCAACGCCACCGCGAGCCCGAACCAGAGCGCGAGCTGCATGCGGAGATTCGGCTTTCTCATTCGCCCGGCCCCGCCTTGAGCACGTAACCCACGCCGCGCACCGTCTGGATGAGCTTCGTCGCAAACGGCTTGTCGATCTTGAGCCGCAGGTAGCGGACGTAAACCTCGACGACGTTCGAAAAGGTTTCGAAGTCGTGCTCCCACACCGCCTCGACGATCCGCGTGCGGGTGACGACTTTTTCCGCGTGCTCCATCAGAAACTGCAGCAGGGCGAACTCGCGCGCGGTGAGCGGAATCCCAACGCCCGCTCGGGTGACGCTGCGAGTCGACGGATCCAGCACCAGATCTTCGTACGTCAGCGCGGGCGTGCTGCGCCGTTCAGTCCGCCGCAAGACCGCTCTCAGTCTCGCGAGCAGCTCGTCGAAGGCGAAAGGCTTCACGAGGTAGTCGTCGGCACCCGCGTTCAGCGCGGCGACCTTGTCCTCCAGGGCATCGCGCGCGGTCACCATGATGACCGGCGTGAGACTCCCGGCCGCGCGCAACCGGGTCAGCACTTCCAGACCGGAAGGCGCTGGGATCATCCAATCCAGCAGGATCGCGTCGAGCCCCTCCTTGTGTGCGAGCTCGAGGGCGCGCGGTCCGCCCGCCGCTTCGTCGACGGTGAAACCCTCCTCCTCCAGACCGCGGCGGAGGAATGCCCGCACGCGCTGCTCGTCCTCGGCGATCAGCACGCGCACGGCGGGGCCTCGAAGGCTCGAGAGGGAAGCGTCATCGGATGGCCTGGAGCATCCAACGCCGCGTGACCGCGTCGGTCAATGGAACTGCGCAGATGAGAAAGTTCTCATCTGTCTCTCATCGTCTTTTCACCCACTGTGAGGTTGAACAGGAAACCCGCGACACGGAGACAACGCCCCATGCGTCGAATCGTTACTGCCCTGAGCATCGCCACCCTCTTGAGCTCGTCCGCCTTCGCCGCCGCGATCTGCAAGGCGCAGACGCCGGAGCTCCTCAAGAAGGCCACCGTCACCTGCGAGGGCGCGCGAAAGACCGCGATGGAGAAAGTGCCGGACGGCAAGATCGTCGAGGCGGAGCTCGAGGACGAGCACGGGCGGCTCGTGTACTCGTTCGACATGAAGCGCAAAGGACAGACCGGCGTCGAGGAGGTCCAGGTGGACGCGAAATCCGGCGAAGTTGTCAGCGTCGAGCACGAGGGGCCGAAGGCAGAGCAGCAGGAGAAGCAGCAGGAGAAGGCAAAGTCGGGCGGCCGGTAAACCTTCGTGCTCTCGGCGCCTCCGTTCCTCGCGCTGCTCCTCGCCGCTGGTCCGGGGCCGCTGACATTTCAGGCCGCGCTGGAGCTCGCCGACCAACAGAATCCGGACGTCGTGGGCGAGCGGCTGCAATCCGCCGTCGTCGCCGCGGACGTCGAGACTGCCGGAGCGCTGCCGAATCCGACCGTCGGTGTGAGCTACGGGCCGGATGATCCCATCCTGTTCGGGACGCTCGAGCAGCGCCTCCCGTTCTTCGGGCAACGCAGCAACGCGGTGGCCGCGGCTCGAGCCGACCAGCGTGCGGCGGCCGCTCACCTCGCATGGACCCGCGCCCGTTTGCGAGCAGAGGTTCGGCGCGCCTATTTCGCGCTCGCGGCTTCGCAGGCTCAGGCGGAGGTGCAGGACCGGCTTGCGTCACTGGCGCAGAAGCTCTCGGAGGCAAGCCGCAAGCGGTACGAGGTCGGCACGGCTGCGGAGCTCGACGCGGAGCAGGCGGAGCTCACGTTCGAACGGGCGCGGCAGGACGCGGAAGATGCTCGCGCTCAGCTTCGGGAGAACCGGACGCAGCTCGCGCTGCTGCTCGGCATCGCGGACCCGGACACGTTGGCCGCAGCGGATCCGCTGGTCGCGCCGCAGCATGCGCCGGTGCCGGCGGATTCGTTGGAGAATCACCCGGAGCTCGCGTTCAACCGGCTCGAAGTCGACGCCGCTGAGTCGCGCGCCTCCCGCGAACGAGCGCTCGTCATTCCGCAGCCCGTCGTCTCGTTGGAGCTCCAACGGCTGTCCGGGTCGCCGCCGGTTCCGGGTCTGCGCGTAGGCGTGGTCTTCGATCTTCCCGTCCTCTCCTGGAACCGGGGGCCCGTGCACCGAGCGGAGGCCGAAGCCACCCAGCTCCGCGCGCTTCAGCAGAGCACCCTCGCGAGACTCACCGCGACACGGTCTGCCGCGCTCGCGAGATTCTCCGCTGCCAGAGCGCGCGCGAAGCTCTACATCGAGAGGCTCATTCCGCAGGCGCGCCGCGTTCAGGAGCTCGCACAGCTCTCGTACTCCGTCGGCAAGGCGCCGCTCGCCACCGTGTTGCAGGCGCAGGCTGACCTCGCGAATGACGAGGTGCAGGGCATCAGCTCGACGCTCGACCTTCATCGAGCGATCGCGGATCTCGAGGAGCTCACGCCGTGACCGTTCGCTGCCTGGTTCTCATTCTCGCCTTCGGCACGGCCTGCAAGTCGCGGGAGGCGGAGGCCCCCGAGGCTCCTCCGCTTCATGTCGCAGTGACGCAGGTGGAACGACGCGATCTCACCCTCACCGCGGAAGTGACGGGCTCGATCGAAGCGGTGCCCGGCATGGACGTGAAGCTCACGTCGCTCTCGGCCGGAAAGCTCGCGACGATGCTCGTCGCAGAGGGAGACGCTGTGAAGAAGGGCCAGCTCCTCGCCGAGCTGGAGCGTGCGCCGCTTGAAGACGCGCTTCAGAAAGCAGAAGCGGACGCGAGCGATGCGGACGCCGCCGCGAAGAACGACGCAGAGAAGCTGCGCCGCGCCGAGGAGCTCTTCAAAGCCGGCGTGAGCGCGCGTCAGGAGGTGGATGATGCGAAGGCCCAGCGCGCCGCCTCCGACGCGAGGAACAAGTCTGCGCTCGCCGAGGTCTCCACCGCGCGCAGGCAGCTACAGCACACGCGGCTCGAGGCGCCGTTCGATGGTCTCGTGGCGCATGTGTTCTCCGCGCCCGGTGAGGTGGTGGATCCATCGAAGCCGGTGATCGAGGTCGCGAACGTCGAGCAGCTCGAGCTTCGGGCGAACCTCCCCGCCGCCGTACTGAGCCGCGTCCAGCGAGGGCAGAGCGTGCGCGTGGTTTCGGATGGAGCGAAGGAGCCGGCAGCAGGCGAGGTCTTCGCGATCTCTCCCTCCGTGGATCCGACGACGGGTGCGGGCGTGGTGAGGATTCGAATCGCCAGCCCGGGCCGGCTTCACCTCGGGCAGGTGGTGCGCGCGTCCATCGCGCTCGAAGTGCACAAGCAGGTGAGTGCGGTTCCCGTCTCGGCGCTCACGCGTCAGGACGGAGCTCAGGGCGGGAACGCGGCGTCGCAGCGCGCGGTGACGGTCGTCGGCGCGGACTCGAGGACGCAGACGGTGGCGGTGAAGACGGGAGCGGAAGAGGGCGGCTACGTGGAGCTCGAAGCCGGTCCCGAGCCGGGCACGCTGGTCGTCGCAGGCGGCGGCTACTCGATTCCGGATGGAACCGCGGTCGAAGTGGACGGCGGCACGGAGGCCGAAAAGTGAGCGTCGCCTCACAGGCGCTCCGCCACGGCCGAGGCGTCGTGTTCCTCGCGGTGGCGGCTGCGCTGGTCGGCGCGTGGGTCGTCACCAGATTGCCGAAGGGCGTCTACCCCGAGCTCGTCTTCGCGCGCGAGCAGGTCGTCGCCACGCTCCCCGGCGCGTCCGCTGAGAACGTGCAGGTGAACGTCACGCGGCGGCTCGAAGAGACGCTGCTGTCGGTGCCGGGCGTGGAGCGCGTGCGGAGCCGGACGATTCGCGGCGCGGTGGAGATCTCGCTCTTCTTCGCCGAAGGCACGGACATGTCGCAGGCGCATCCGCTCGTCCTCTCGCGAGTGGCCGAGGCCCGCTCCGTCCTTCCCGCCGAGACGGATGTCACCGCAGAACGCGTGCTCGCGTCGGGCTTTCCGATCCTGTCGCTGAACGTGGAGGGGCCCTATCCGCCGCAGCGGCTCTACGAGATCGCCCAGTACACGGTTCGGCCCGCGCTTTCGGGGCTCAAGGGCGCGGGGCTCGTGACCGTGCAGACCTCGGATCTGCCGGAGACGCAGGTGTTGCTGGATCCCTCGCGACTGGAGGCCGCGCACGTCAGCGTGCCAGACGTTGCAAAACGACTCGCAGCCGCGAACGGGGTCACCTCGGTGGCGCGCATCGAGGACGCGCACGAGCTGCTCCTCGCGAGTGTCTCCGGACAACTCGTCGACGCGGCCGGTGTGGCGGACGTCATCGTCGCCGGCACGCCGAGCGCACCGCTTCGGGTGAGAGATCTCGGTACGGTGGTGGAAGGGGTGGAGCCCGCGCGATCGCGCATCCGCGTGAACGGCCATCCTGGCGTGATCATCAACGTCGCTCGGCGCGTGGGCGGCGACATCCTCACGCTCGACAAGCAGGCTGAGGACGTCCTCGCCGCGCTGGCGCCAACATTGCCTCCGGGCGTCCGCATCATCCCGGTCTACGAGCAGGCCGTGTTCGTGGACGATGCGGTGAAGAGCGTGCGCGATGCGGTGCTGTTCGGGTGCGCGCTCGTGGTGGTCATCCTCGCGCTCTTTCTGCGCGACTGGCGCTCCACGCTGCTCGCCTCGCTGTCGCTGCCGCTCACCCTGGGGATCACCTTCCTCGGCCTCAGCGCGTTGGGTCAGACCGTGAATCTGATGACTCTCGGTGGCATCGCCGTGGCGGTGGGCCTCGTCATCGACGATGCGGTGGTGGTCATCGAGGCGATGCACCGCCATCTGGAGCAGGGGCTGGAGCCAAAGGAAGCGGCGCGCCGCGGGACGGAGGAGCTCTTCTGGCCGGTCGTCGGCACGACGTTGACGACCGTCGTCGTGTTCCTGCCTCTGGGGCTCCTCACCGGCGTCGCGGGTCAGTTCTTCGTCGCGCTGTCGGTTGCGCTCGCCACCGCGGTGCTGGTCTCGCTGCTCATCGCGCTGCTCGTGCTCCCCGTGCTCGCGTCCTCTTTTCTTCGTCCACTTCGAACGGCGCATCAGAGCAGCCGGCTCGTGGCGCTCTACGAGAAGCTTCTCGACGGCGCTCTTCGGAACAGAGCGTGGGTGATTGTCGGCGCGGTGGTCGCCGTGGCGATAGGCGCGCTCCTCGCGACGAGAGTCGAGACGGGCTTTCTCCCCGAAGCGGACGAGGGCGCGTACGTGGTCGACTACTTCGCGCCGGTGGGAGCGTCGCTTCAGGAAGCGGATCGGCTGGCGAGCGAGCTCGAGAAGATCATCGCCGAGACGGAGGAGGTGCAGAGCTTCTCGCGGCGGCTCGGCGCGGAGCTGGGACCTGCGACGGCGACCCTTAGCTCGGTGGGCGACATCTCCGTGCGCTTGAAGAAGAGCCGGTCGCGCGACATCGAAGAGATCATGGACGAGCAGCGCGACAAGATCGCCGCGCGAGTCCCGGGCGTGCGCGTGGAGTTCATTCAGGTGCTCGGCGACGTGCTGGGAGATCTGGAGGGCGCGCCCGAGCCCATCGAAGTGAAGCTCTACGGTCCCGACCCATCGGAGCTCCGAAAGGTGGCTGCGGAGGTCTCCAAGCGCATCGGCGATGTCCCCGGTCTGGTCGACCTGTTCAACGGCGATCCCGGCTGCGCGCCCGAACGCACGCTGCACGTCTCACCGATGTTGGCGGACCGAGCGGGCGTCACCACCGCCGACATCAGCGATCAGCTCTCGGGCAGTTTTCTCGGCGAGGTCTCCACGCAGCTCCGAAAGCCTGATCACCTGGAGAACGTCCGCGTCCGGCTCGCGCTGCCGGACTCGCCGGAAATGAGCGCGTTCAACGACGCGCGCGTGGTGAACGGCAGTGGGGGAGTCGTGCCCATCGCGGCGCTGGGCTCCTTCGCAGACGGGTGCGCACCGGCGGAGTTGCTGCGCGACAACCAGCGGAACATGGCGCATGTCACCGCGCGCACCTCGGGTGTGAGCCTCGGCCAGGCGGCGACGGATGTGCGTGCGCGCTTGAAGGATCTTGCGCTACCGCCGGGATATCGCTGGGAGCTCGCGGGGCTCGTGGGCCAGCAGCAGCAGAGCTTCAACTCCCTCGCGCTGGCGTTGGCGATCGCCATCGCCGCCGTGCTCGCGATCCTGCTCTTTCAGCTCCGGTCGTTCGCGAGGTCGCTCGCCGTGCTCGCAGCGACGCCGATCGCGCTGGTGGGGGGGCTCGCGGTCCTGCTCGTCTCGGGCGTGCCATTGAACCTGTCGTCGATGATGGGCGCGATTCTGCTGATCGGCCTCGTGGTGAAGAACGGAATCCTTCTGCTGGATCACGTCATCGCGGACGAGGACAAGGGCATCGACCGGCTGACCGCGATCCGGAATGCGGGACGGGCGAGGTTGCGGCCAATTCTGATGACGACGCTGGCCACGCTCGTCGCGCTGATTCCGCTCGCGCTCAGCATCGGGGCGGGTTCGGACATGCACAAGCCGCTCGCGCTGTTCGTGCTCGGGGGACTCGCGCTGTCCACCGCGGCGAGTTTGGTTTTGGTTCGTGTTGGGATAGAGTG
>JBJMQN010000124.1:0-3696 GCA_045802665.1 Myxococcaceae bacterium
ATTGAAGTAGCGGCGCCGGCAACTTCCACAATGGAAGTGACCCCGTGACGCAGCGCTCGCGGACAATTCAGGTTTCGGCAGCCACAACCGGAGCAACGACCGGCGCCGCGACCGTGCCGGCGTCATCCGCGAACGTGGCCGCCGCCAATCGCACGAGGCCGATCCAGACGAGATCCGCGACGAGCAGGTGCACGAGCTGCAGCCAGACCGGAGCCTGCAGCGACACGTTCAGCATCCCCGCGCAGAGCTGGAGCACGAACACGACGGCGAGAAAAATCCCGGCGCGCCGGGTCCGCTCATCCGCTCGCTTCGCGAACGCCGAAGTCCCGGCCGCGAGCGTCAGCACCCCGGCGGCGATCGCGACCAACGGATGCAGCAACCGGAGCGGCAGGAGAATCTGCGCCGCGGGCGAGTGGTACTTCGCGAGGCCCTCAGCCAGCGTCGGCGTCGGAAACAACGTATCGCCGAGCGCGGTCACCGCGCCGCTCACCCCGAGGACCAGCACCGTGAACAGTGCGCCGAGCACGAGCATCCCGGCCGTCCCTCGACCGCTCAACCGCAGCGAAGGCGCGCCCTCGACCCAGACGGTGGTGAGGGTCAGGGCCGCGAGCAGGAAGAACGTGTTGGCGAGATGAATCGCCATGAAGATCGCCCGGCCGAGCGACTCATTCATCGCGACCCATCCCGTCTTCACAAGCACCGCGCCGACGGCGGCCTCCATCAGCATGAAGAAGACGCTCCAGAACGCGCCCTTGCGAACGACATGTCCCTTCGGCAGCTTCCACAGCGCGACGGTGAGGAGGAGGACGGTGAGGATGAGGGCGATGCCGGAGGTCGCTCGGTGCGCGAACTCGATGATGGTTTTCAGAGTGGGAGACTGCGGGATGACCTCGCCGTTGCAGGCGGGCCAGTGGTCGCCGCAGCCGTTGCCGGACTTGGTGGCTCGGACGAAGGCGCCATAGACGATGACGGCGACCGACCAGCCGAGGGTGGCCCAGGCGGCGCGGCGGACCAACGGGTGGGGGATTTCGGCAGGCATGATCTTGTGAACAGGAGCGTTTCCTCTCTTACACGACGGCCCCCGGGAAGAGTAAGAGGGGCGGCCCGAGAGCCACTTCAACTCTGATGGGATTCATGCAACGCGCTCGATCGAACCGAATTGTCTACGCCCGCAGCCCTGACCTCGAAGGATTGGAGGCGGGGCAGCTCGACCACTTCTCCGGCTCGCGCACGTATTACGCGCGACGGGAGTTCGTCTTCTCCTTCACCGACCCCTCTGGCGGCGCTCGCGAGTACGAGTATCGCGGAGAGACCGTGAAGGTTCCGGCGGGCAAGCTCGTCGTCATCCAGGCGGGCGAGCCGTACAAGGTCAAGATCAGCAAGGGCTCGAACATCGAGTGGCTGCACATCGATCTTTCGCTCTTCCGCAAAGTCGCCGGCCTGGAAGAGGGGCGCGTGTCGCGGCTGCCGTTCTTCCCGGAGCTGTTGCTGGACGACCCGACGCTGCTCAAGTCGGCGTCGAAGCTGCACAAGGCCGTGATGAACCGGGCGCCGCTGGAGGATCGTCAGAAGCTCCTCCGCGAGATGCTCGAGCGCGCCATCAGCAAGCACACCGCGCCGCGACCGAACGCGCGCAAGGGCACGCGCAAGCCGGAGATGCAGCGGGCGCGCGACTACATGCAGGAGTCGCTGGATCGCACGGTGCCGCTCAAGGAGCTCGCCGACATGGTGGGCCTCTCGGTGTTCCAGTTCGTGCGGGCCTTCGCGAAAGACATCGGCCTCACGCCCCACGCGATGCTGATCCAGATGCGAGCGCAGAAGGCGCGCGAGCTGCTGCGCAAAGGTGCGTCAGCGACCGAAGCGTCCACCGCGAGCGGCTTCTCGGATCCGAGCCACCTCGTCCGTCACTTCAAGCGCATCTTCAAGATCACGCCCGGCGCGTATGCAGCAGTTGGCTCGCGGAACGACCGCGACGCGCTTGCCTGATAGACCCATCTCCGGTACATCCGCCGGCGTCTTGCGCCCTTAGCTCAGCTGGATAGAGCGTCGGCCTCCGGAGCCGAAGGCCACTGGTTCGAATCCAGTAGGGCGCGCAGATGAAGGGCCTGAAGTGACTCGGGTTTTCCCGGGGACTTCAGGCCCTTTGCTTTTGAAACGAAGGTAGCCATCGGATCGCAGCAAGATCCGGGTCGGCTCCAGCGCGAGCCGAGCGCACATTGCACAGCATCATGCGCCCCTTCCGATTCGTCCCGATCTCAGACTCCTTCGCCCACCGCGTCCGAATGAACCGCGCCGACGACTTCGGAAACGAAGCGCTCGATCCGCGCGTCGCCAAAGACAAACCCGGCTTCCCGTGTCGCGCATGCCTGCGCGATGCCGAAGTGGGCGAACGGCTCCTGCTCTGCAGCTTTACGCCGTTCGTGAAGCCCGGTCCGTACCGAGCGATTGGCCCTGTGTTTCTGCACGAGCGCTCCTGCGATCCCTTCATCGATCGCGGCGAGGTCCCCGAGATCCTCCGCACGCGGCTCGTGTCTCTGCGCGCCTACGATGATCGTGAGGAGCTGCGTTCGGCGGAAGTGGTGGACGGCGGGCTCGCGCTGATAGAGCAGGCGACGGCGATGTTCAGCGATCCGCGCATTCATCACATCGACGTGCACCTCGCGAGGCCGGGCTGCTTCGCGTGCCGGCTGGAGCGGAGCTGAGTCATGGCGCGCGAACAACTCGCCATCGGCACCAGTGACTACGCGCGCATCGAGCACGCGCTGCGCTTTCTGCAGGCCAACGCGCAGCGGCAGCCGTCGCTCAATGAGCTCGCCGACGAGCTCGGCCTCTCCGAGTTTCATCTCCAACGTCTCTTCCAGCGGTGGGCCGGGGTGAGCCCCAAGCGCTTCCTGCAGGCGGTGACGATCGCGCAGGCGAAAGCGCTGCTGCGAGAACAGCGCAGCGTGCTCGACACCAGCTTCGCCGTCGGACTCTCCAGCGCGAGCCGCCTGCACGATCTCTTCGTCTCCGTGGAACGGATGACGCCCGGAGAATTTCAGGCCGGTGCAGCGGGGCTCACGGTGCGCTGGGGCGTGCTACCGACGCCGCTCGGGGACGCGCAGTTCGCGGTCCTGGAAGATCGCGGCCTGTGCGGCCTGCACTTCCTCTCGCCGGGCGACAACCCGCGAGCGCTCCTGTCCGAACGCTGGCCCGGCGCGAAGCTCGTCGAGGATCCCAAAGCCGTGAAGCCGCACGCCGAGACGCTGAAAGCGCGCCTCGCGGGAGAGCTGCGGCCCATCGGGCTCGTGCTCAAAGGCACCGAGCTGCAGCTCAAGGTCTGGGAGGCGCTGCTGCGGATTCCGCAGGGGCAGGTGACGACTTATGGCGAGCTCGCTCGAAACGTGGGCGCACCGGCGGCGTCGCGCGCGGTGGGCTCCGCGATCGGAAGAAATCCCATCGGCGTGCTGATCCCGTGTCACCGGGTGATTCAGGCGACGGGGGCGCTCGGCGGGTATCGGTGGGGACTGTCGCGGAAGCTCGCGTTGCTGGGGCGCGAGTACGCCCACGGTGAATCGCGGAGCGCGTGAGCGCGAAAAAGAAAACGCCGGATGAGCGCGATGGCCCACCCGGCGTTTCTAGAAATCGTCGTTACTGGACGGGACTGAACCGATACGCGCTGTTCGGCTGGATGTTCGGCGCGTTCACGCTGATCGA
>JBJMQN010000125.1:0-11929 GCA_045802665.1 Myxococcaceae bacterium
CGCACAGAAACGAGGCCCCGCCCATTCGCGTGAGGATCTCCAGAAAGCGCCTCGCGGCATCACGCCCGGCTTTCTCTGGGAGCACGCACTGGTGCTGGGTGAAGCCGCGCCGCCCGTAGATGCGGTTCCAGTGGAGCACCATGTCCAACGGATAGAAGAACGAGTCCGGGTGCATCACGCCGCGCTTCTGTTTCTGGAGGTGCTTCCAGTACCAGGCGAAGTTGAACGCGCGGATCGTGAGCGGGTTGATGAGCCAGTTGGGCATCATCAATGGCACCGCGAGCTTCTTCTTTTCCTTCGGCGGATGACGAGGCGCGATCGACGGATCCGCCCAACGGCCCTTCTGGAGAATCCCGCGGCCGAGGTTTTTGCCCGGCGTGACGCAATCGATCCAGCCCACCGTCATCGGCCAGCTCTTCGCGGAGGTCTTCAGCGCGTCGAGGTACGCCTCGATGTTGGGCACGCGTTCGCTCTCGTACTCGATCCACGGCGAGGCGATCTTCTCGAGCTGGAACTCGACCTCGAGGATGTGGCCGGTGAGCCCCATGCCGCCGATCGTGGCGCGGAAGAGGTCGGGCTCATTCTCTCGCGAGCACTCCACGATCCGCCCGTCAGCGACGCGCAGCTTGAGCGACCGCACGTGCTCACCGAAGCAGCCGTGGACGTGGTGATTCTTCCCGTGCACGTCGGAGGCGACCATCCCGCCCACCGTCACGTACGCGGTGCCGGGAGTGACCGGCGTGAAGAAGCCCCGGCGCATGAACAGCCGGTTCATCTCGTGGAGCGACAGACCCGCTTCGGTGCGGATGACGCCACTTGCGGGATCGAAGCCGAGGATCCGATCCGCGAGCGGCGTCGCCACCACTTCCTGCTGCCCCGGCGCCGGCAGGGACGAGTCTCCGTACGATCGGCCGAGCCCGCGCGTGAGCTTCGCGTTCTTCGTCGCCGCTTCGAGATCGTCCGAACGAAGCTCATGACCGGGAACGACCGGACGCATCCCCCAGCCTGAGATCATGGGCGTTCGGTTGCGCGCCATCGTTTCAAGGTCTCACAAGCAGGCGCCGACGCCATCCGCAACGCCGGGCACGGTGACGGGGCGGCAGCTCAAACCCGGCTCACACCCCGGAGTACCGGACGTGGAGCACATCACGCGGCAGCGATCGCTGAAGCACGCCGCGCCCTTCGTGCAGTCGTTGGAGAAGATGCACGGTCCGCCCACCGGAACCGTTCCCTCGTTGAAGCAGAGCGGGGTGCTCTGGCCGGGGTAGCAGGCCTGTCCCGCTCGGCCGCAGTTCTGATTCAGGAGGGAGCAGCCGCCGGGCGGGTTCTCGCAGGTGAGCGGGATCTCCGGGATGTCGGGCACGACGATCAGCGCGTAGCAGATCTGCGGCGAGGTACAGGTCGTGGACGAGAAGCAGAAGCGGCGGCAGACCTGCTCGTGGCCGCCATCGAGGAACGCGCGCTGCCCGCACTCGAGCCCACGCTTGCAGTCGTTGTCGAGCGAATCACCCGTGCACGGCTTGCCCTCTTCGACCGAACCGTTGGGCACGCACACGCGCTGGGGAACGCCGCCGTCGCTCGGCCGGCCGAAGCCGCACTTCTCGCCGTTTGGACAATCTTGCGCGATGAGGCTGCACTCCCCGGTCTTGCAGTGGCTGCCGATGCCGCCGTCGTTGAGCCGGTAGTAGAAGCACGCGCCAGTGCCCGCGCCGCAGTCCTGCTTTTCCACGTCGCACTCGAACCACGGATCGCGTCCAGCATCGACGCCGCCGTCCGTGCGCCGTCCGCCATCGAGCCCGAACACGTCGTCGTCGGCGGGCTGCCGGTAGACCTCGGAGCGGCCGCACGCGATCGCGCAGATCGCCGCGAACGCGAACGCCGTGAGGAGTGTGGGTGCAAGTCGCTGCATCGCTGTGTTTCGTACTCTATGCGCAGTGGCGCGGTGGGGAACTTTGCGACATTTTCCCGCGCCCCATGCACGGACTCCTCGGACTGATTGTTTCGATTTCGCTGACTGCTGCGGACGGTGGGCTGGCGAGCGCCACGGACGCAGGGCAGACGAGCGACGCAGGGACTCACGCGGAGAGCCTCCGGCTCCGAGCGACCGGCGATGTGATGCTCGGGACCTCGTTCCCCGAGGGAAATCTTCCGTCCGAAGACGGCGCGCAGAGCCTGGCCGACGTGAAGGCGTTGATGGCGGACGCGGACTTCACCTTCATCAATCTCGAAGGACCGCTCTGCGACAACGGCGAGACGAAGAAGTGCGGCCCTCATCAGAAACCGGGGAGCTGCTACGCGTTCCGGGTTCCCACCCGCTACGGCAAGTACCTCGTGGAAGCGGGAGTGGACGTGGCGTCCACCGCGAACAATCACTCGGGAGATTTCGGAGAGGAGTGCCGGCGTGAGACGGAGAAGACGCTGGATTCGCTCGGCATCAAGTGGTCCGGGCCGCCGGGGACGGTGGCGGAGCTGGAGGTGAAGGGAAAGAGAATCGCGCTGATCGCGTTCCACACCTCCGCCGGAACGAACAACGTGAACGATCACGAAGCCGCGGCCGCGATGGTGAAGCAGTCGAAGGCAAATCACGATCTGGTGATCGTCTCGATGCACGGTGGAGCGGAGGGCAGCAAAGCGCTGCACGTCGCGCCGGGTGCGGAGATGTTCTTCGGCGAGAACCGCGGGGATCTCCGGACGTTCACGCACAAGGTGATCGACGCGGGGGCGGATCTGGTCCTCGGCCACGGACCGCACGTCGCTCGGGCGATGGAGATCTACAAAGGGCGGCTCATCGCGTACTCGATGGGAAACTTCGCGACGTACGGGCGCTTCACCCTGACCGGCGCGCAGGGGCTCGGGATGGTGCTGGAGGTTCAGCTGGCGCCGGACGGTCGCTTCGAACGCGGTCAGATCTTCGCGACGAAGCAGACGGGGAAGGGGATTCCGGAGCGGGATTCTTCGGGCGCCGTCATCAAGCAGGTGCAGAAGCTCTCCGCGGAGGATTTCCCGGAGACGAAGGCGAAGATCTCGGACAGTGGGGCGATCACCCCGAAGTAGCTGTCAGCCACGCGCCTCCGCGACGTGCGACAAGAGCAACCGATAGTTGAGCCTCCGCATCCGTCTACCTTTCGTACGGCTCCAACCGGAACTTCTCCGCCATCTCGGATCCGATTCCGCGGAGCACGCGCCGGATCTTCGGCTCCAGCGTCTTCGCGTTGCCGATGCGCGCACCCACGATGACGAAGCGGTTCACCCACTCGTGAAACACCACCTGGACGCCGGTGCGCCACGGCGCGGCGAGCTTGCCGATGAGCTCCGGCCGGTCCATCTGCATGCTGGGCAGCGCATTCAGCACCGCGACGCCGTTTCGCCCCAACCGGGACGCGATCAACGCAGGCAGCCGCGTGAAGCTCACCTCCGGCTTGCCCACGTCGTCCTCGAGATTCACCGACAGGTCCTCGAGGATCACGTCGAACTTTCCGCGCTTTCGCCCAAGCCACGCGGCCGCCTCGGACTCGTCCACGCGAACGCTTCCGACCCAGTCTCCGCAGTACTCCTTGAACAGCTTCACGCCGGACACGTCCATGTCCACCGCTTCGATGAGCCCGTCGAATCCAGCGGCGCGCAGCGGCGCGACGGTCCCTCCGCCGGCGAATCCCAGCATCGCGAGCCTGCGCACCGGCGTCCGCTCCGCATGCACGGCGGTCATGGCCGCGAAGACGTCGAACACGGAGTTCGTCGGACCGGGTTCTCTCAGCAGCTCCGACAACACGCTGCTTCCATGCACCAGCCGAGCGCCCCGGCGCGTGCGCACCAACCTCACTGCGCGGGCTCGACCTTCGTCACATCGCCGAAGTTCGTGGCGGTGACCTTCACCTTCTGCTCGGGGCGCCACATCGTGAACTCGGCTTCCGTGGCCGGCTCCATCGTGTGCGACTTCTGCTTTTTGCCGTCCTGGTAGTCGAGCACGATCTTGTACTGCTCCGTCCGAAGCAGCCGGTCCAGGCTCCCCGCGGTCAGACCGTCCGGCCAGCGTGGCTTCGCATCGCGTCCATCCGCGACCCGCGAGTCCTTCGTCGTCCACTGATACGTCGTGTAGCGGCACCAGTCCGCGAACACCGGCACCGTCTTGTACCGCGTCTCGTAGCCGCACTCTTCGTAGCTCTCGTTGCAGTACTTCGGCACGTCGGTGCAGCTCTCCTGCGCGAAGCCGTTGCCCTTGTTCACGGTGGTGCACTTCTCGGTGGTGCCGCACTGCACGCTCTTGCTGTGCGTGTGGCAGACGCGCTCCTGCCCGTCCGGAACCTGCTTCGTTCCGCTCTGCTTCGACACGCAGCCATGCACGTTCTGCACGCCTGCGATCTCTCCGCTGCCATTCACCGGCATCCGCGGCGTCCGTGGCGACAGGTTGCTTCGCCAGTCCTGCGCCTCCACCGGCGCGAAGCTCTGGAGCTCAACCTTCCGCGTCCAGGTCATCGCCGAGATCTTCCCGGTGTGATCGCTCTCTCTCGATCCCCACCAGGACGTTCCGATGCACGTCCCGAAGACGAGCACGCCGAGGACCAGTCCCCAACGGAGCATCGACGAGCGCGACTTCGCAGCGGCCGCCTTCTGTGTTTCGACGAACCGCGCCGCCTCCTCCATCGACATCTTCCCGCCAGACGAAGCCGCAGCGGTCGGCGCGTTCAACGGCGTCTCCGCCGCCTTCTTCGCCTCCGCCTCACTTCTCGGGGCCTGGCAGTTCTTGCACTTCACCGCGTCGTCGCGATTGGACGCCGCACAGAACGCGCAGAACCAATCCGGTCCGAGCTTGCCGACCTCCTGCGCCTTCTCGTCGGTCACGCCTTCGCGTCGAAGCCGCCCGTCCGCGTCCGTCTCGCCGAAATCGAAGTTCGTCTCCGCGCCATCCTCGCGCGGGTTGTTGCAGGTGGGGCACTTCTTGAACCGGGCGAGGATGCCCTTGCTGTCACACGAGGTGCAGTTCCAGGTGCCCTCGATCAGCCGGCTGCGCGTTGCCAAGTCTCAGGCCGCCTGAGACGCAGCGGCGGGCGTGGCTTTCCCGGCGGCGACGCGCTCGACCTCGGCGTTCATCCGCCCGGTGATCATGAAGAAGTACATCTGGAAGTCGCCGGTCAGGCTCCACAGCGGGTACTTGAACGTCGCCGGCCGGTTCTTCTCCACGAAGAAGTGGCTGACCCACGCCCACGAGTAACCGGACAGCGGGCAGAGCAGCAGCATCCACGGGCGCATCGTCACGATCGCGGAGATGAGGATCAGAAAAACGCCGGTGGTGCCGACGAAGTGGAGCCAGCGCGTGAGCGGCTTTTTGTGCTCGCCCACGTAGTACGGCCAGAACTCGCGGTAGCTCGGAATGCGGGGCTCGGACATGGCGGACTCCTCGAAAAGGTGCGGCACTCTGCCACAACTACTGGGCAGAGACCCACTCGCCCCAGCGCTGAACGAACTCGCTCTCTGACTGGAACGGCGGGCGCTGCAGGAACCTGGGCGGCTGCGTGTTCACCGTGGCTTGCGGCGGCGGAGGCGGAGGCGCAAACGGGAACTTGTCGTAACCGTTCCCATCCGCGTCGATGAAGATGGGGTTGGTCAGGGCGAACGGGACGATGTTGATGTTCGGCTTGCCCGGCGCGACCGGCCGGTAGATGAGCGGGAAGAGCGACTTGCTGCCGTAGACGAACGCGCTCACCCAGTTGTCCTTCGTCGGCGCCGGCAGGGTGAACGTCTTCGTGATGTGCCAGCGGCGATACGCGGTGCCGCCAATCGTGTTCACCGTCTCCAGATCCGCGCTGCCCAGCGTGATGTCAGCGAACGCGGTGATGCCGGAGCTCGGCCAGTTCAGGTTCATCTCGCCGTTGCACGCCACGCGCGTCGTGGGCGCATTCACCGAGGCGGGATCTCGCGGGCACCGATCGTCGTCCTGCGGTTTGTGCGAGTAGAGCTCGATGCGGGTGATGTCCAGATACTCGGGCACCTGCACGTCCACGGTGACGAGCACGTTGTCGGTGGACTTCGGCACCACCTCGCCCATCCCCACGGGGGCGCTCGTCGCCTGACCGGATGAGTTCACCCGCCGTGCGTCGATCTTCACGAACGGCGCATCGCCCGCCACCGCGCGCAGGTTGTTGAGCCGATCGCTCATCACCGTCGGATCGAACGCCGCCGTCGAATCCACGCCGACGCCAACCCACGTCCGATAGCCGCTTCCGACGCGCTTGCGATGCGTGTCGGAGACGCCGGTCGCCGCGACCTTGATCCCGCGCGAGAGCAGGGTGAACCAGTCGTTGATGCGCCCTTTCGCCTGCGTGATGTCGAACTCGTCTTCGCCCGAGTTGAGGACCTCCAGCGCGTTGAAGTCGGTGTTGAGGAGCAGCGTGTCGGCGGCGCTCGCGCCGGCAGGGGTGTCCATCCGGAACGACGCCGGATCCGCGTGCGTGGCGAGCGTGTCCGTGTCCACCAGCAGGTGCGTGAAGCCGCCGAGAAATCCGCGCGGGTGATTGAAGTGCACCGTCTTCGCGCCCAGCGCCCGGCCCGCTGCGAAGATCATCTTCGGGTTCAGCGTCGCGCCGCGTCCGCCCGCCCAGTCCACCGCGCCGCCGGTGATGACGTCGCTGCGATCCGGGTTAAGCGGGAAGAGGTTGTAGTGGCCGAAGTCCATCGTCGAGACCTCCTCGCCGATGACCGTGGCGATGAAGGGCCCCGCGTTCAGCTTGTCGATGATCGGCTGGAAGTCGGTGATGTAGTCGTGGTCCGTGCTGACGATCACGTCGATGCCGTCGCCCATGAAGACCTTCACGCGATCGTCGTTCACGACCGGTGAGTCGGGGCTGTTCACCGCGTGCACGTGGAAGTCCGCCGACATGTACCCGGTGGTGTCGATGACGTGGAACAGCGGCGCGCTCACCGCCGCATCGGAGGTGCGCAGATCGACCGGATAGCCGGTCGTGGTCGGATAGGTGTTGGGGAAGATCGAGTACTCGGGGCCGCGCGAGACGAGCACCTCGTACTGCCCGGGAGGGAGCGCGATCTGGACCGTGCCGGACGGAGGCACGTACGAAACCGCTCGCATGCTGCCCAGCAGCGGATCGTGCACCGTGTCCGTGTAGATGTTGAGGGTGTAGTCGGGCGCGGTGCAGGTGCCGCTCTGGCAGAGCACGGTGACCTTCGCCGGCATCGGGCCGCCACTCGCCGCGTCGGTCACATTCACCGTGAGCGTCCTCGTGCCGGTGAGATCGAACGTGATCGTCTGCGGCGCGGCGGCGGTGAGTTGCACCGTCTTCGATGCAGAAGGAAGCCGGCCATCCGCCCACGCCGAGACGGTGTACGACTTCGCGGAGAGCGCGCCCTGGAAGTGGCCGGCGGCGTCGGTGATCCACACGCCGCTGAGGCCATCCGTCGTCAAGAACGTGACGCGCGCATTGGGAAGCGGGGCACCGTTGTCCGTCACCGTCCCCGAGAAGCTGCCGATCGTGCCGCCGGCGACCTCCGCGCGCGAGGTCTCGATCATCGTCGCCAGCTCGCCGAGATCCTTCCCAACGAAGAAATCCCGAGCGAAGTAGCGGCTGTCATTCCCCGGCACCGTGACCGCGGACGAAGGCATCCCGCCGTCCCCGAACCAGGCCGCGACGCCGGTGATCCCGGGCGCCCCGAGCACCGAGCCCGTCACACCCGACACCGTGAGCAGCGCGTTCACCGGTCCGGGCTGCAGCGGCGCGTGCGGATCCCACGGCGCGTAGCCGTACGCCACGCCGTCACCCTGGTAGCCGTACCAGCTCATCCGATCGAGCCCGAAGCACAGGCCACCGAAGCCGAAGCCGTTGGTGCACGACTGGCCGTTGAAGAAGTCCAGCGAGTACCCAGGATCCGTCAGGTCACCCACCGCGAGCGACGTCGACTCGCCCGACGTGTTGCAGAACGCCGTCACGAACCGCAGCCGCTTCTCGCCCGGGTTCAGCACGAAGTAGTTGGTGATCTTGAGCGGGACGTCCTTGTACGGGTCCGACTTCGGCACGCTGCCGAGCTGGTTCTGCAGCTGATTGCGGATCGACAGGTAGTCGTTCGCGCTGTCGAGCCCCGTCGCCGCGAGGATCGCCGCGCCGCCCGCGCTGCCGTCGGAGAGGATCTCGAACTTCGTCGGATCCACCGTGCGCCCGAAGTTGTAGAGGAGGCCTATCTCGCCGAACTGATCGTTGCCCGGTCCGCTGTGCTGCAGATCCGCGTCGAGGATCGTGGCGCCGAACGGCTGCGGACCAATGTGACGATCGATGCCCTGGATGATGAAGCGCACCTGATCGTTCTGGAGCAGGTAATCGCCACTCTTGCCGTACGCGTTGGGGCCGCCGATGAGATCGGTTTCGCTCGCCACCTGCTTCGCGGATGCGCCGTTCCCGACACCCACGGCGAAACGGTCGAGCGGGAGCTCGCAGCGATCGCTGGTGACGTTCGGATCTCCGCCGCCGCTGCCTCCGCCCGCGCCGCCGCCACCGTCGCCGGGATCGCCGCCGCAGCCTTTGCAGGCAGAGAAGAAGACAGCCGCGCTCACGAGCACGACGAGCAGGCTGAAAGGGGAGCGGGCGAGGGGGCGAGGCAAGACGCGCCATCATACCGCCGACCGAGCGCGCCGCACCGAGCAGCCAACCAGGCTGGCATCGGTCAGCACGCCGTCATTACTTTCAGCGCATGTCCCGGTTCATCTCCGAAGAAGAGTACGGCAGTTGTGACGTCGTGGACGTGCTCGAGGAGGCGGTCCTCGCGAAGACGCCCATCGAGATTCAGCTCGCGTCCGGCGAACGCTTCAGCGACATCGTCGAGGACGTCGTGACCGAAAATCACGACGACTTCGCGGTGTTCCGCTCACATCCGCGCGTGAGCGTTCATGACGTGAAGCTGGTGAGCAAGCCCGAGCATCGGCCAGGGCTCATCCTCGGCGACGTCGAAGCCTGAAGCGTCAGGGCTGCCGCTTCATGATCATCCCGCGCGCGCCGGTGACGTAGATGCCGCTGGGCAGGGCGAAGATCTTGTGCGGCGTGGGCGTTCCGAGGCCGAGGCCGTCGTCCCACTGCGTGCCGTCTCCGTGCCGCACGTTGTTGTCTTCCAGGAGGACGAGATCCGTCGCGCTCGTGCCGGCGATAGAAAACCAGGGGTTACCCGCGGAGTTGAACGAGGAATACGTCACCACCCCGCCCACGAAGCGTCCCCAGCTCTCGAACTCGCCCACGACGAAGAAGTCGTCGGAGGAAGTCCCCCAGACGCCGTTGAAGTTGGTGGAGGTGCCCGCATCGAGCGTCACCACCGAGCCGGCTGCAATCCGCTCCACCGCGCCCTGATCGCCCACCGCGATCGCGACGCCGTCCCCGGACGAGAACACCTCGTTCAGGTTTGGCTTGCCGGCGACCGGATCCCGCAGTGACTCGAACCCGCCGTCCGGACGCGACTGCGCGATGAAGCCCTGGTCCCCCACGATCACGAACGCGGAGCCGGTGTTCGCGATGCCGTTGAAGCCGCTCGTAGACGAACCGCCTGCGAGCAGCTTCACGCTGACCGCTCTCAACGTCGACGAGGCCGGCGAGAGCAACCGGACGCCGCCGCTCGTGACGATGTACCCGGTGGCCGGTGCGATCATCGCGATCGCCCTGAGCGTGAGGCTCGTCTTGTTGAACCGCGAGTCGATCGTCCAACCGTTCGAGTCGCCTCGCATCACCAGCTCTCCAGTTCCCACCGCCCAGCGGACGCCGGCGTCGTCCTCGGCAAGGCCGAACACGCCGTCGTTGCTGCCCGGAACGATCCGGTGGGTACCGCTCTTGTCCTGAGAGCTGATCACTCCGCCATAGCCGGCGAACCACACCGTTCCGTCGGGGCCCTCGGCGCCTGCGAGGACGAACTCCTGGCTCAGGCCGGCGTCGCGGCAGCCGGTGTCGTCGCAGCGGACCGCTCGTCCCCGACCGCCCTCGTCGTTGAACACCCCGAAGTAGGGATCATTCAGGCCGCAGCGGAACTGGGCGAGTGTGCTCGTCGCCGCGCGGCTGTCGAAGCCGCCGTCCGGGCTGCTGTGCAGGAGAACTCCGTCGTCGCGCGCGACCGTGTAATCGCTTCCGCTCCGAACGCAGATCCCGATCGCGTTGTTGTTGACGGTCGGCACCCGCGTCACCTCCGTCCAATCACCCACGCCGTTGCGGCGCAGGACGCGGCCGTCGGCCATCACCGCGCGCAGGTCCTGTTCGTTCGGTCCGCTGATGCCGTTCACGCCCTCGAAGCCCAGGCCGCTGGGCGCCGAGTAGTTGCCATCCCGCGAGGCGTCCAGCTCGAAGAACACCGGGTGGCCGAAGTAGCCGCCGAGTATTCGAAGCGCAGGCGTCGCCCACACGGCGCGGAAGTCGCACGTATCGCCCTGACAGGGATCGGGCCACTCCGGAAAGGTCCCGGGCAGCTCGACCATCGCGTTTGTGCCGCCGATGGTGACGCGCCCGGACGGTTCGGTGACGACGTCCAGCAGCGTGGCAAGCGTCTTGTCGAAGTGCTCGAAGCTCTGCCCGTTCCAGAGCTCGATCGTTCCCCAGTCCCCCACGATGAGAGCGCGGGGGCCGTCCGAGGTGATCCCGAGGAGCGCGTTTCCGGAAGGCAGCGGATGTTCCCAGCAATAGCCGTTCGTGCAGATGGGCCCGCGAAGCCCTGTTCCCACGAGCGCCGCGAGCGGACCTTCAGCGCCTCCATCTCCGCCGCCGCCCCCGGCGTCCACGCCCGCATCGTCACCCGCGTCTTCGCTGCCGCCACCGCCGCCGCCCTCCACCGCAGACTCGCACGCGCCTCCGTCGTGGCACCGTTCGAACGCGTTCTGAAAGTTGATGCAGCCCGCTGAGAACAGCAGCAGCGCGCAGAGCAGCCCCGCTCTCACGGCAGCACCCCCGCCACGCCAATCGCGGCACCCGATGGTGTGATCATCGCAGTCGGCAGCGCGGGCTCGTCGCCACGCAGATAGAAAAACGCCGCTGCGCCGACGCACGCCACCGCGAGCCCGTAGCTGACGTACGCGCCCGCCTGGAAGATCTCGCCGCGCGACTTGAGATCCTTCGCGGTGGGTTCGTCGATGGGCCCTCGCGACGGATTGATGAGCCGGTCCTGCGCGTCGAACGCGAACGCGTGCAATGTCCCGCCGGTGATCGCCAGCGCACCCGAGGCGATCGTCGGCGCCAGCGGCCAGTGATGCTCGCGAGGCGGTCCGGGCTGGGTGATGACCGTGGTCGTGGTTGGAGCCGCTCGACCGAGCTTCCGGAGCACTTCCGGCACCAGCGCTTCTGCCGCCTTCGTGAGCTCGGGCACGAGATCCTCTTCGCGATCGATGCCGGTTCGGTACACGGCGAGGAGCTCGGTGTTCTTCGACGAGAGGACCTTGAGATTCAGCTGATACCGGGTGCCGAGCTTCGCGAGATCTCCGAGCACGATTCCATCCGTCCCGAGCGCATTCGCCAGCTCCGCCATGCAGCTGTTCGCAGCCTCATTGCATCCCAAAAGCTGCTTCTGCCGCTCCATGCCGAGCATCGATTCGATGTCCCGCGCCGTCACCACGCGAATCCCGCGGGCGTTCATCTCGGTCGCGAGGTGCTCGCCACAGAACCGCGCCACCTCAGGGGATACGTTCACGGCGTTGAACTGCGGCTGCGCCAACGAGACGGGCTCGGCGGACAAGAGCAAGAGCAGCGCGGAGCCGATCAGCATCGGCCGTCCCCTCGAACGCGGTCGCTCATGGCGAAAGTGTGTTCTCGCCGCTGATGATCGAGCCGTTCTCGCCCGCCGCGTAGAAGAAATCCCCCGAACAGGCGAACCCGTGGACCGGCTGCATCGACGGAGAGGGGATGCGCGTCAGATGGGTTCCTGCGTCCGGAGTGAACGTGTAGAGGTGGCCTGCGCTGTCGCCGATGAG